>NZ_JAKSYF010000189.1:0-11495 GCF_022829745.1 Methylobacterium sp. E-016 | reverse complement strand
AGGCAGGGCAGGCGCGGGTCGCTGTGCATCGGTTCGGCCTCTCGGAGATGGCCTGAGGATGCCACCACGCGCGCGGCAGAAATTGCCAATCTCGGCGTGCCGAGCGCAAATCTTGGCAGGAGCCGCTAATCCAGCCGACCTTGGAGGTGCGTTCATGCAGGATCGACGAATCGATGCGATCGACCGGAAGATCCTGGCCGAGCTGCAGGCTCGGTGATCCGCGCGACTCTTGGGGCACGCACCGATGCCCATCTCGTCTGGATCGCGATTGGGGCTGGGCTTGTATCGCCCTCGGAGGAACTGTCGCTGAAGGAGCCCTAGCACTTCGTCTGCTTTGACAACCTTTCGACCCGAAGCGGACCGGTAGAAAACCACCCAATCCGGTCGTCGGTCTTCGTTTGTCAATCTACCGGAGAGCGGACCTCCCAAGGGTCGTCGATGGATGTGAAACGATCTTTGCTGGGGCGGCCGAAAGAGTACCTCGCTTCGCCGAAGCAAACGGCGGAGCATGGACCGTCGACCGCGCCCTTCGTTCTTACTGCTGCGCTTCGCGGGCCTTGCGGGCCATCTCGTTGAGGGTCGTCACCGCTTCGTCGAAGCGGTGTTCCGCCTCGGCGTGGCGCTGGAATCCGACCCGCTGCACCAGGATCTCACGCGGGGTGGGCTGCCGTTGGAAGAGCGACATGACCTCGTCGATGAAGTCGGCCAGCGGCAGGTATCCCTGGCGTGTCGCCTGTCCCGGGGTGAGGTCGGTCTGCACCGCCGGCGGCACCAGCTCGATGACCTCGACCTTGCCCTTGAGTGCCTCGCGCAGCGCGACCGTGTAGCTGTGCAGGGCGGCCTTGGTCGCCGAGTAGGTCGGGGCCGACACGAGCGGCACGAAGGCCAGGCCCGAGGTGACGTTCACCAGGACGGCATCGGGCTGCCGCCCGAGATGCTCGATCAGGGCGTCGGTGAGCCGGATAGGGCCGAGCAGGTTGGTGATGACCGTCGCCTCAGCGTCCGAGAGGTCGCGAGGCTGGTCCAGCGCCTCGAAGCGCATGATCCCGGCGTTGTTGATGACCACGTTGAGGGCCGGGTGCTCGGCCGTCACGCGTCGTGCGAAGTCGGCCACGCCCTCGACGCTGTCGGCATCGAACGCCATGGCATGCATGTTCGGACGTCCCGCAATCGTCCGTTGCAGCGCCTCCGTCCGCCTGCCGGCGACTATGACGGTGTTGCCGAGGTCGTGGAAGCGTTGTGCGAGGGCTTGGCCGATGCCGGAGCCGCCGCCGGTGATGAGGATGGTGTTTCCTGACGTCTTCATGTGGGCGACCTTCGTTGTTGCCGCCCATGAGGTTATGGCCCATGCTCTCCGAACCGAAGTAGGCACCGAAAAGATTTATACGCACCAAACGGAGAGTGTCGCATGCGTCGGGCGGAGGCGGATCCACGGATCGAGGCACGTCGGAAGGAACCGGTCCCGACCGAGACCGATCCGGTCATCGAGGCGTTGGTCCAGGACATCATCGGCAAGGTGGCCGACAAGTGGACCATGCTGATCCTCGAAGCCCTGCACGAGCACGGCACGCTGCGCTTCACCCAACTCGGCAAGGCGATCGGTCGTATCAGCCAGAAGATGCTGACCCAGACGGTTCGCCAGATGGAACAGGACGGCCTGGTGCGTCGGACGGTGCACCCGGTGATCCCGCCCCACGTGGACTACGCGCTCACGCCGCTCGGCGAGAGCCTGGGTGCCGCCTTCTGCGGTGTGTGGATCTGGGCGGAGACGCACCATGCCGAGATCAAGCGCGCACGCGAAGCTTTCTCGTCGCGGGAGTGCCGACGACCCGTCCAGGCATGACTGGGTCTTGCCCAGAGGGTGACCGAACCGGATGGACCTGTGCCGGTTCGCTTCCGAGCACGACAGGCAGCCGAGCGGACGCGACGGTTCCGTTGCCACACGGCCCAGTCGGGACGGAATCGGCATGGAATCGAATGGCGGGGGCCGGGCGTAACCGCCCCGCGGAAGTAGGCGAACGAAGCGTGGCTGCCAGAGGCCGTCCACTTTCGAGATCCGAGCTCATGATCACGCGCCGAAACCTGAACCGCACGCTCGTAGCGACCGCCGCGGCAGCGCTGCTGCCGCGGGCGGCGACCGCCCAGGATTTGCCGCGGGCACGCAACGTGGTGCTCGTGCACGGGCTCTTCGCGGACGGGTCGTGCTGGTCCGAGGTGATCCCGCACCTGCAAGCGGCCGGGCTCAACGTCACCTCCGTGCAGAACCCCCTGACCACAGTGGACGAGGCGGTCGCCGCCGCCCGACGCGTGCTGGGCCGCCAGGAGGGACCGACGGTGCTGGTCGGGCACTCGTTCTCCGGGATGATTGTGAGCGAGATCGGCGCGGACCCGAAGGTCTCGGCGCTGGTCTACGTCGCGGCCCGGGCCCCGGACGCCGGCGAGGACTACCCCGCCCTGGCCAAGACCTACCCGACGCCGCCCGCCACGGCCGGGATCACGTTCGACGGGGACGAGGGGCGGCTGAGCGAGGAAGCGTTCCTGAAGGATTTCGCGAACGGCGTGCCGGCGCAGAGAGCCAAGGTGCTGTTCGCGGTCCAAGAGCCGTTCCACAAGGCCTTACTTGCGGGCAAGACGACCCAGGCCGCCTGGCGGTCGAAGCCAAGCTTTTACGCTGTATCAGCCGATGACCGGACGATTGACCCAGACCTGGAACGGTTCATGGCCAAGCGGATGAAGGCGAAGACGGTCGAGCTGCGGTCTGGCCACCTGTCCATGATCTCGCACCCGCAGGAAATCGCGCACCTGATCCTGGAGGCCGCCGGCCAACCGAACGGCCGTCGCGGCTGACCCGGGCTGTCCGGTGGTGAGGCGGAAGGAGCGTCTCCGCCGTTGCATCCTCACCTGAGTTTCGCGACCCGAACGGCGGCCGGCCTATGACAGCTTTCGGGGCGCCCGCTTTCCTGTCGGCGCGCCCGGGTCGGGTCGGATGCAGAACGGCCGCCAAGGGTAGATTTCAGCCGGTCCGCTTCGAGGCGGCGATGTATGAAAGCGGACATCGTCGCCGAGACCGCTCCCGGCCCAATGCGGCCCCTCTAATGGCTCGCTACGGGGCAGCTTGGTGGATGAAGACCTACGGCCGGAGCTGCGGAAAGGAGGCCTCGTCCATCCAAAGTGACTGCTTTTAGACTCTGTGGCCCACTGCCGGGTGTTTGCGGTTGAAGCAGTGGCTTACGCGGATCGACCCAAACTCAGTTGCTTCCTCGATACGTCCGCTCTCATCATATACGTATCGTCGCGTGGTTGGCATCAACCCATGTTGTGCATCGGCCGTGTCGATGTCCGAGGACGGTAGAAAGCAAACTTTGCTCGATCAAGGTGTTGTTCTCACGGAGATTTTTTGGTCGGCGATGATGTGAGCGACGCACCTCAATGGACACGATCTTTTGCGGCAGGTGCAGTCATGCTCCGTGCCAGAAGCCTCCCAGCCGTGAAAAGGGCCTCCCTCAACACCGGTAGCATTTCCTTGGCGTGGTCCTGTTCGATGAGGCCATGGGCGATCAGCAGGTGATCGGCCACGCGTTCCAGCGTCGAACCAGGTGCCGTCGCAGGGTGGGTAGGCGGTGGAACGAAGCGCCCGATCGAGCCGTAGGCAGTCATCGGTTCAGAACCGCTCGGTCCGATTTCTGTCAGCGAACCAAGGTAGCCGAGGAACGTGTGATCAGGCGGACCAAAGGAGGGGACAGCACCACCGGCAACCCAAGCGTAGCTTCCATCAGCTCGTCGAAGGCGGTGACGGAAGCTGTACTCGCTCTGCTTTTCGGCGGCGCAGCGTAGGAAATTAGCCGCCGTCTCACGATCATCGGGATGCACCGAGTCCAGCCAACCATGCTCGATCGCCGCTGAAGCAGGTTGCCCTGTGAATGCGCACCACTCCGGGCTGACGTAGGTCACCTCGCCATCGGCTTTTGTGACGAATATCATGTCCGGCCCTCAGCTTCCGTCACCGCACTACGCTGAGGCTATGGCGCAAAGTTTCATCCACTGCTACCGATTGCGTCATACTGGTAAAATTTGATCATTTACTGGTTACAGAAACGTAGGTTTTTTCCAGGAACAATTCTCCTCGATTTTGTATGTACCTCTCGTTATGAACGAAATCGACGAGACAGAATGGGCGGCTTTGCACAGGCTTGCCAAGGTGCTCGATATTCCGATCGAGCGGTTCTTCACGGGACCACCTCAACCGGTGTTTGCAGTCAGCGCCGACGAATGCCTGCGCCTCTGGTCCAGGATTAAAACTCTGGAGGGACGCTTGCGAGCCCTTCAAGCGCTGCGGGTGATCGCTGCTACAGAACCCACGTAGCAAGCTTCCTCAAATGCCGAGCTTTGTGCGGTTCACCATCCAGGGAATGCGCATTGGCTCAGCCAATGCGCGAACTCACAGTCGTCCTTCCGCTCACGACCCATCGCGGACCTTGGGAAGGTCCGCTTCACGACATGCTGGCAGAGTATGACCCAAGTCCGCGCCGGGTTAGATTTTCGGTTGTCAGCTTTGACGGGTGCCTTCCGAATAGCCGCCGGGCTTATCTGAAACCGTGGCCGTCGCATGCTTGACCGTGTGATCCCGGCACAGGATCTTCCCAAGGACATTCGGCGTGTGCGGCGGGAAACATGATCGGCCATCTGGAAATTCTGAGCCGCTTGATGCTCGCCGCCATCCTCAGCGGCCTAATAGGGGTTGAGCGCGAGCGATTGCTCTGGGCCGCAGGCCTGCGAACGCACATGCTCGTCGGGGTCGGTGCCTGCCTCATCGTCATCGTTTCGGCCTTCGGCTTCAGCGATGCGCTCAGCACGCACAACGTCGTCCTCGATCCTTCACGTATCGCAGCGCAGGTCGTCTCAGGCGTGGGGTTTCTCGGAGCTGGGACGATCCTGCTTCGCGGCGAGGTGGTCAAAGGGCTCACAACGGCAGCGAGCCTCTGGGCGGTCGCGGCCATCGGCCTCGCCGTCGGCAGCGGCCTGTACGTCGCCGGCATCGCGACGACCGTCATCCTCCTGGCGATCCTTGCCGGATTGAAGCCCCTTCAAGAGCGCTATCACAACCGGCAGCGTGTCCAACCGCTACGGGTGCTGGCAGAGCCGGGTACGATCACGTTCGACACCCTGCAGGGGATCGCCGGACAGCGTGCCTCGCGCATCCGCCAGTTCGTCGTGCAGCGTGCCGCCGATCCGGCGCAGGACGAGATCCTGATCTCGTTTGCGCGGCTATCAAATCAGTCGGTGGCCGAGATCGCTCAGGGACTGCGAGCGCGCCCAGGTGTGGCGAGCGTCGAGAACGTCGAGGGTCATCTGTAGTCATCTGATAGGCCGGCGGGCGCGCAACCACTATCCATACGAGCCGTTGTTCGGCATCGTAAAAATGGAGAGGGCTAATGAAATTCAGGACGCTCGCAACCGTTGCTCTCATGTTGACGGTGGGTCTCGCCGGCCCTGCCATGGCCAAGAAGGACAAGCCGGGGGCGGACTGGATCCCCGCCGAGCAGGTCAAGCAGAAGCTGATGGACGCCGGCTACTCCAGCATCACCGAGTTGGAGGCCGATGACGGGCACTGGGAGGGCGAGGGCCTGAAGAACGGCGTGAAGATGGAGTTCCACGTCGATCCCAAGACGGGCGCCATCACCAAGGAAAAGCCCGACAAGGATTGATGGATAAGGTCCCGCCCCCCGCCTCCGGAGAGGTCCAGACTGGCAAGAAAGGCAAGCGCACGGCGTACCTGATCGCCGTGCGCCATAAGCGCGAGGCGCCTCGTATCTACGCCGTAGTAGCCGCTTCCGCCGAGGCCGCACTCGCGCAATTGGACGGACTGACGACCGATGGCATGGGGATCGAGGTCGTCGGTGCCCTCTACCGGGACCTCATCCGACGCCTCGGCCTCAAGGCGGGCGAGTTGCGGCTCGTATGAGCGTCCCGCCGCTCCGTCGAGGCGGCGCGCGTTCAGTACCCGTGCCGAGCGCCCGCCTGCTTCTTCGCCTTCTTCAGACGCCGCAAGCCCCGGATCGCCTGGACAAGCCTCTTGGCTTGCCGCTTCTCACAGGCCTCCGTGACAGCGCGGCCGGCGACCTTGACCATGAAGTGCCCATCGGCGGTTCTCTCCTTGGTGACGTAGTGCATCGTCGGATCTCCTGCTGTCAGGGTGGTCGGGAATCGTGGAGCTTGTCTCCGGGATGTTTACGAAGGCGTCATGCGTGTGCACTTTTACGCGGTGAAGCACCGGCCACCACAATTAGGCGGCGGCATTTGCCCTGCAATCTGCCTCCCGCCCTCGTGATGCAGCAGCTTCGAGGCCTCCCTCTCACCGGACGGTTGACGTGTCCTGGGCAGCGACTTCCGCAGCGGCTCGCGCCAGGTCCTGTTGGAAGCGTGGATCGCGGAACAACGCCTCAGCGATGACGGCCGCCGCGATCTTCCCCGCTTCGAGATCGGACGGGAAGTGCGTGCCCGCGATCATGCGGTTGGCCCCATACGAGCTTGCGAAAGCAAACAGCGCCTGGCGTTTATCCGGCACGAGATGCGAGAGCACCGTGGCAGCGAGATACCCGAACGTGGCGTGACCGCTTGGGTAGGAGGTGCTGTCGGAGCGATGTCCGAACGTGGCGAGATCGGGCTTCAGCGTGTAGGGGCGCGGCCGAGCGATGGCGGCCTTGGCTGCCAGCACGGTCAGCTCACCATCCTGGAACATGCGCTCGATCAGCCCGGCGGTGACCGGCATCGTCGCCGCGGTGAAGGCCGGACCCAGAACACCGCTGAAGCGGTCGAGCGTGCACGGGAGGTTCGCCGTGATGCGTCGCTCATCCTCGGAAGTGCGGGCGCCGACGGCCGCCTCGACCGCCTGCATGTCGGCCCTGGCCGGCTCCGAACCTGCCGCAGGCGGCGGGGGTAGGACACGTTGCAACGCCATCGCGGTCGGATCGACGTAGGTGCTGCGCAGCGTGCCTGCAGCCGCAGGCAGGGCGAGAAACAGAAAAACCGCGAGCGTCGCGGCCCGCCGGCGGCCTGTTCCAGAAACGTGACGTCCCACTGACCCTCCTTAAGCTTTGCCCGGCAGCATCGCCCGCAACCACGCCGCCGGTCCGCTACGAGGCCGCTCGGAAGCGGTTTCTGGCATCAGCGCCACCAACACCGCGAGGGCGACCGCGGCGGCCGCGGCACAGGCGAGGTAGGCTGCATCGAACCCCGCCGTCTGCACCAAGGTTCCGGCGATAACGAAGGACAGGGAGGCGCCAGCGCCCTGCACGGTTCCGATAAGACCGTGGGCGGCGTTGTAGCGGCCGGTGCCACGGGTGATGTCGGCCATCACCAGGGGCTTCATCGCGCTGAGCAGTCCGGCGCCGATGCCGTCGAGGCACTGGACCGCGATCAGCCAGTATGGGTCGCGCCAAGCGAGGTAGAGCAAGGCCCGAACGGGCAGCGCGGCAAAGCCGATCACGAGGAGGGGCTTGCGCCCCCAGCGTTCGGCACGGCGGCCGACGATGAGCCCCATCGGCACCATCACCGCCTGGGCGCCGATGATGCAGACTGAGACGATGACGGACGACCAGTCCGGGCGCACGCGCCCGCTTTCCTGCGCCACGAGGGTCAGAAGCGGCGCGTTGGCGAAGTGGAACAGCCCAACGCATGCGGCGAAGACCACGAGCGGCCGGTTGGTCAGCAGCGACCGCCACCCGGCGGGTGCGTCTTCCGCTTCGCCCTCACCGCCCCCACGGGCTCGGCGCGCATCGATTGCCCGACGGGGGATGGCGTAGAGGGCCGCCGCCGAAACGATGGCGCAGGCGGGCACCAGGAGGAACACCGCCCGGTCTGGGAACAGCCAACCGACGAGGCCGATCAGTGCGGCGATGGCGACGTTCCCGGTACGCTCCAGGGCGGCGTTGCGGCCGAAACGTCGGGCCAGCTTCCCGGCGGGGAACAGGCCGAGGGTGAGCGCCGCTACGGCTGGGCTGAGCATGCCGCCGACCGCCGCGAGAACGCAGGAGGCGACGAGCACGGACCAGAAGTTTGGAAAGAGCGCGATGAGGAGAGTGGCCAGGGAGAGCGCGACCAGGGCACCGAGCAGGATCACGCGCTTGTCGCGGACCGCGTCGATGGTGGTCCCGATGGGCGTTTGCGCCACGATGCCGACGATGCCCGCCACCGTGCTCACCAGCCCGACCGAGGCGTCGTCCCAACCGCGATGCACGTAGAGGTAGACGTTAAGGTAGGGTTTGATCGCCCCGTTCACGTCGATCAGCAGCAAGTTCAGCAGGTCGAGCGACTTGGAGACGGAGCGTTGGCTCGAAGCGGGTGGCTGCCCTTGTCCTTCACCGATCTCATGATCCACGTGTTTGGCTCCCTTTCCTGCCAAGCTAGGGTGGGCAGGACTGAACCGAAGTAGGCGGACCCTATTTACGCATGACCGGATTGGATCGGAGGAGGAACGTCTGTTTCGGAACGAAGGGGCAGGGTCCGGTTGCCACCCTAAACTGAAGTTGCCGGACAGCCAGCAAACGTCCGCTTCGAAGAAGCGATGACGGCGCTCCAGGCGTCTGGGTTGGGTCGGGTCCCGACCGTCCGTTTAACGGCCGGGGTGGGTGGTTTCCCGTCAGTCCGGTTTCGGGTGGCGACTCCAAAGAGCAGGCGCACAATCCGATGGAAGCGGCCGGTAGCTTTGCTCCGTCAGCTGACCGTCGGGCGAAACCACTCGAATGGACGTTTGGGGCCCTACAGCTACTACTGAGATGGAATGGTCGGTCCGGCGCCCACAACGTCCCCGTGCAGGTTCCGCCGTCGGCTCGGGATCGTGCCTGCCGACGACGTGCGACCACCCAGCGGCCCAAACGGTCCGGCGGCGGCTCACCGGTAGGAGGTCGAGCGTGACACCTCCTCCCAGGCGGTGATCTCGGCCTGCAAGGCGGTCATCTTGTCGGCCACGAGCTGGAGCGCGTCCTCGCCGAGGTAGAGATGCACGGGTGGCTGTTCGGCCGCCACCAACGTAAGGAGCGCCTGTGCCGCCCGCGCCGGATCGCCCGGCTGGTTGCCGTTCTTGGCCTGCCGTGCCGACCGGATCGGGTCCATCACCGCATCGTAGTCGGGGATGCTGCGCGGCGTGCGCGACATCGAGCGACCGGCCCAGTCGGTCCGGAACTGGCCGGGCGCCAGCGCCGTCACCCGGATTCCGAGATGCCTCACCTCCTTGGCGAGCGCCTCCGAGATGCCCTCCAGCGCGAACTTGCTCCCGCAGTAGTAGGTGATGCCGGGCAGTGTGATGAAGCCGCCCATCGAGGTAACGTTGACGATGTGCCCGGACCGGCGCGTCCGCATGCACGGAAGCACGGCCTTCGTCATGGCCACCGCGCCGAAGACGTTGGCGTCGAACTGGCGCCGCAACTCTTCGAGCAAGGACTCCTCCAGGACACCCTCGTGGCCGTAGCCGGCATTGTTCACCAGCACGTCGACGGGCCCGACCTCCCGCTCGATCCCGGCTACCGCCTCCGGGATGGCATCGAAGTCGGTCACGTCGAGCACGCAGGCATGGGCTCGTCCCGGCGAGAGCGCCTCGAATGCCGCCGCCGCCTCGGCTCGCCGAACGGTGCCGACGACCGTGTGCCCGGCCGCGAGCGCGCCTTCCGCGAAGGCCCGCCCGAGTCCGGAGCTGATCCCGGTGATGAGAAAGGTCTTGTTGCCCGTCATGGTGACGGCCTCCGCCCGGGTTCGATGCGAACTCAGGCCACAAGTGGCACGCACAAAAACATATCGCAATATGTATTTATATCGCGATATGTTTTGTTGATGTCCCAGGTTCGACGCATCAGGGTGATGGCATGATCCTCCCTGCCCATCTCTCACTCCGCGAACGCAACCGGTTGGCGGTCCGCGACGCCATCCTCGACGCGGCCGAGCGCCTGCTGGACCGGGGCGAGGCGGCCGAATTCTCGATGCGGGAACTGGCCGCGGAGGCCGGCAAGGGCTTCGTGACGCCGTTCAATCACTTCGGCAGCAAGGGCGCGATCATGCAGGCACTCTCGGGCCGGGTGATCGACCGCATGGAAGCCCGTTTCCGAGCGGAGGCGCCCGCCGGCGACGCCATCGACCGGACCCTGGCGATGGGTCGGATCGCGGCCGCCTGCCTTCTCGACCGTCCGGTGGTCTACAAGGCCGTGGTAGGCTCCCTCGGCACGGCCGGCCCGACAGCGGGCGAGGTGCGCCCTCGTTCGCGTGCCCTCTGGGAACTCGCGCTCGGCGACCTGGCGGGGATCGCTGGGGACCTTCAAGGGCAGGCGAGGGCTATTCTGGCCGACCAGATCGCCTTCACGTTCCGCGGCTGCCTGTCGTTTTGGATCGCAGGCGAGATCGCGGATGAGGGGCTCTCAGCCGCCGTGGAGACGGCCACCGCGACCGCGCTCCTGGGCTTCGCTGCCCCTGGCCGTCGGGAGCGCGTCCTTGCGGCCATGACGCTCGACATGATTCTGGGCGACCCTGTGGGCAGCCCTGAATGACTGCAGCCGACACGACGGGTCATCCTTACCACCCTGTCGCCGTTCGGTCTCGGGCGTCCCCGGCTCGTTTGCCGAGGACGGGGTCATGGGTGACAACCGGCGGCATCGACCTGGGGTTCGGGCGTTCCGCCGGCGCCTCGAAGGGTCATGCGGTCCGTTCCGTCGTTCCCTTCCGCGCCTGCGCCACGGTCAACCACACGGCCGAGACTAGGAAGTAGATGGCGCCGAACGCGGCGTAGGGAGCGATGTCCGTGATCCCCGGCGTCAAGGCACCGTTCGCTTTGAAGATGAAGTGGGTGCCTGCGAGGGCCGACTGGGCTCCGCTCAGCACCATCGCCCACTGGGCACCCGCCTGCCAGCGCCGTACGCCGGTCGCGAGTTGCAACAGGCCGGATAGGATCGCCCAGACCCCAAACACCGCCAGCACCGCGTGCATGCCCCAACCGAGGGCGACGGCTACCGCGACGGCGACGACGGTGCTTGCGGCTGCGTTGAGAGCCTGGCTGGGATTGGCGGCCAAGCCACCGCTGCGACGCGCGTCGATGACGTTGGCAACGGCATCCCAGGCGGGATAGGCGACGAGAAGCACCGCCGCGGCCGGCGGCATGGCCTTTCCGATGGTAAAGGCGGCGGCGACCCAACCGACGGAAACCCCGGCACGGAGGAAGTAATAGGAGCTCAGCCAGCGCGAAGTGTCATGGCCGGGTCTTTGGATGATCGTCATCGTGGTTCCCTTTGGGAGCGCGGCGAGGCGGAGGATCGGCACGACCCGCAATCACGCGGAGGACGCCGGCGACCGAAACGCCGGGCCTCGTGAAACCGGTGTCGCTCCAAGGGGATATGCCTCGCTTCGGGTAACTGGGGCAGATCACCGGGCGGTGGCGTTTTGCGGTTTGGCTCGGGCGTGATTCAACATGCGGCATGGCGCTGCCGGATCCCGATGGTTTGGATGCCCTTTCGCTG
>NZ_JAKSYF010000104.1:0-17014 GCF_022829745.1 Methylobacterium sp. E-016 | reverse complement strand
TGCGCCCCGAACGTCGAGGCATCGAGTCCAGCGGCCGTGCAGTACCGCTTCACGATGTTGGCGACGGCCTGGGTGGTCAGGCGCGGCTCAGAAAGTTCGGTTCCCACGTCCTCCGCCGAACCCCTACGGCGCACGTTTCCTGACCGCGAGACTGGCCGGAACAGGGGCCCATCCGTGATCCCGGCAGCTTCGAGCCATTCCCGCACCAGGGCAACCGGCCGGATGAAGCGGCCATGCGGTATCGCTTTCTCGAACCCCTGCCCTTCCTGATCGACCTTCGACCGCCGGACCATGACGCGCAGACCCTCGGGATGGTCGCGGAGATCGGCCACGTTGAGGGCGACCAGTTCGGACCGGCGGAAGGCACCTGCGAACCCGAGCGCCAGCAACGCCCGATCGCGCTTGCCTGTGAGAGTATCGGGCGTCCGCATCAGGATCGCGGCCATGATGTCGGCGGTGGCGGCGGCCTTCTGGATGGGGGCCGTGCCGATCCGCCGCCGGATGCCCTTGGACGCGGCGCGCACGCCCTCGTCGTCGGTCGGGTCAGGCAGGCCGGTGAGCTTGTGTGCATATCGGATCGCGGCGCAGCGCCGGCCGATCGTGGATGCGGACCGCCCCGCCTCCGCCTCGTGGACGAGGAACCCCGCCACGGCCTCGGGCGTCGCCGGCAGGGACCGGAACCCATACTGAGCGCACCAGTCCTGAAACACGCGGGCGTCGCCCGTGTAGGCCCGCACCGTCGCGTCAGCCTTGCTCGCCCGCTGATACGCCTGGACGATCGCGGCGGCTTCGGCGGGTAGGCTGCCAGGAGTCGCCAGGTTGGCGAGACCGCCATGCAACGTCGTCGCCACGTTGGCGGCTACGTCCGATGCAGGCGCCAAGCTGGCATCTGCATCCATGTCGCCAACTTGGCGACTTGCTCCGGCCGCCTTGCGTGTGTCGCCAGCTTGGCGGCTTACGGGGAAACGCTCAGACCTCGGCATCACAACCCCTCCCCGCGCCGAGCGCTCCCGCGTTCATGCCGCCGAGCGCCCGTCACAGTCGTCGGATCAGCTTTCCGGTCCCGTTGTGGCAGCGCCGTCGAGGCGGCCCATCTGGTCGGCCAGTTCATCGCGCCAGTCTTCTGGCATCTCGATCCCGCGCATCCGCATGCGGTCTTCGACAGCCGCAAGCACGCGCTGCCAGTGCTCCGGCGAAATCTGCTGCACGTCGGCGGCGAGCCCGAAGTTCCGCGCAATGGCCGAGGCGGCGTCACGGAGAGGCGCAAACACGTCGGCAGGGGAAGATAGCTCAGGCTTCATTTCTTCACCCATCTTGCAACTGCGCCCATCTTAAACTTTCGAGAATGACGCTTATCGAAAGCTACAGCGATATTGCACGTTGTGCAACCTGAAAGCCGCGTTTCCTGAAACTCTGAAAGCGCGAACGCGGTGCTTCAACGGTTCGATCATTCCGGGTTGCGTGAGACCGGGCTTCCGTGGTTTCGGAGCTTCAGCGCATCAGCGATCCCTTAACCACGGAACCGCAGAGTGCCCGAACGCCTGAACCGCCGGACTCCGCGCCCATGCATGTCATCCTCGTCGCGACGCAGAAGGGTGGCGCCGGCAAAAGCACGCTCTGCGCTCACTTCGGGTCGCTTGCCGACCGTCAGGGTAAGACGCTTCTGGTGGACGCCGATCCGCAGGGCTCACTGTCCGGCTGGTATCAAAGCCGCGAGACAGCGAGCCCGCTACTGGTTGAGGCAGACGCGGACAGCATCGGCGACGTTCTCGACGCTGCACTGGCCGAGGATGTCGAATGGGTCATCATCGACAGCGCCCCGCACAATGCGCCGCTCATGGCCTCGCTCATGTCCCGCGCCAGCGTGACCGTCGTTCCGGTCCGGCCAGGCCCTTTTGATCTGAGAGCGGCCGGTGCGACCCTCGCCATGGCACGGAGCCTCAAGGCGCCGATCGCCTGCATCATCAACGCAGCTCCGCCGATCACGCGCGAGAACGAGACCTCAATCGTCGCCGAGGCGCGCGCCGTGCTCACCAGCATGGGCGCCCCGGTGCTGCCCGGTCAGGTGTCCCAACGCGCTAGCTTCTCGCATGCCCTCATCACCGGGCAGAGCGTGAACGAGTACGAGCCGGATGGCCGAGCCGCGGCCGAGGTCTCCGCGATGTGGTCGGCCGTAACGGCGCTCGCCAAAGCATTCCCCCGTAAGGATTGAGGGACGACCCATGACGACACCCGTCCGCAGAGGATCGCTCGCCAGCATGGCGGTGCCCAAGGCCGTCACGGCTCCTGAGCCTGAGACCACTCAGGCGCCGGCCGAGCCCCCAAAGGGAGCACCGAGCCCGAAGTCTCCAACCCCCCGACGCGCACCGGGCGACGTGAAGACCGTGCAGGCGCGGATCAACAAGCAGGGTTGGAAGGCGCTGCGCGACCTCGCTGCTGATCGCGAGGTCAGCCTTGAGGCGCTGATGGTCGATGCCCTCAACGACCACCTGCTGAAACACAAGCAGCCGCCTATCGTGCAGCGCCGGACCGGCGAGCGTGGCACTGAGGGTGCGGACTGAACGACGAAGGGCGGCCTCGATCGGGCCAACCCCTGATCGTGCTTTCCTCAATACCCGAAGGCGGGTTTTCCGCGTTTCAGGAAATCGGTGCTTCCTGCATTCGGCCCCCCGCGAGGATGGCCCGAGCCTCGGCCACGTCGCCCCGCTCGGACTCGCCGAGTAGCGCGGAAATCTCGGCATGGCAGGCCAGCCAGCGGCGGGTGAAGTGGAGCAGGCGGCCACCGCTGCCGCAACCCCTGGCGTTAATGCGTCTCAATCTCAGGCTCGCTCGGCCGACGCCTGCACAAGGGATAAGATCCGACGACGTTCCTCAGGATCGGAGATGCGAAGGAACGCGTGGATCAGCGTCGCACAATCGCCCTCGCGGCTGTCATCACCCTCCATCTGCTCCACAGGCATGGGTGCTGCCTGGATCGCGTTCTGCGGCTGATACAGAACGGCCGGGGGCACCTGGAGCGCGTCGGCGATACGTTGCAGCGCTTTGATCTTGATCGCATGACCCGCCGACAGGGGAAGCCTGCCGGCATCATCCTCGTGCGGGCAGGCTTGCGGCGGCTTGCCGGGGGGTGGCGTCTTCGATCCCATGACTTTTCCCGTGTGGGCGCACGGAGCACCCCTTAGCGCATTCCTAATACAATTTCGCCCCGAAACGGCATTTCAGGCACGCCACAGTTGTAATCAAGCGTTTCGAATTTTCTTGAAGTTGTGTTAGGCGAGTCGGTACAAGAACCCGCCTCCGGGCTGAATGGGGGACTATTCCGATGCCGAAGAACAAAACTTCCGGCGGCCGGACCTGTCCGGCAGCTTTCCAGTCGGCGCTGGACGCCCTTGATGTGGTCGGGCGGTGGGAGTGGGACGCCACAACCGACTTGGCTCGCGTTGATGCCTTCGTGGCGCTGCTCTTTAACGTCGACCCGGAAGAGGCCGAGGAGGGGCTACCGCTCTCGCGCTACATCGATGCTATCCACTCAGATGATCGGCAGCGGGTGCTGGAGTTGATCCGAAGCAGTGCCAGCGCGAGCAGCGCCTATTTAACCGAGTATCGCGTGATTTCAGTCGATGGCCGAACGCGCTGGGTGCTCGCGCGCGGTCGCTTCACCGGGGACCACCGCGGCCAGCCGCAAGGCGGGTCAGGCATTTTTATCGACATTACGCAGATGCGGATGAGCGAGGGCACATTCGGTGGCGGTGATAGCCGGACCGAGGCCTCGCCGCTGGACCGTGCGGCCGACCATGCCATTGCAGCGCAGAAGGCGATCGTCGATCTACAGGACCCGGATTTGAAGGTGTTCGCGGACACCCTGCTGGTGGAGTTGGGGCGTCGATTGGCTCGTCAGGAAGTCCGGGAGCGCCGCAAGCATATGAACTGATCCCGGATCTCGATGGATCGGATGTTGCCTTCGTGCAAGCCGATCCGCAGGCGGCGGCGTCAATGCCGTTTTGCTGGGAAGGGATCGGCGTCACCGCCCCGCCACCATGTCGAGCAGCACGGCACCGGCCACTGCGATCACGTTGCCCCTGCCGTCCCAAGGGAGCGCCGCAAGCGCGGCGGACACATCTGGCACGACAAGCTCGGGCGCCTCCGCCTCGCGGTCCCCGTCGTTCCCGCGCAGCCACACGACCTGGCTACCGTGATGGTTCTCGGGAGCGGCGAGGGCAGGTTCCGCGTCCGCCCCGTCTTCAGCATCGGTGTCTCCGTCCATACGGTCGAGGATGGCGAGCAGGCTATCGGCGGTGTCGAGAGCGGCTTGCGCAGCCTCCTCGATCACAGCCTTGGCCTTGATGCCGGCGATCCGCTCGCGCAGGACCGTCTTCGGATCGACATTCGGGGATCGTTTGAAGGGATTGCGCATGTCAGGCTCTCGCTGTTTCGGGGTTTCAGGAGTTCCGCGTGTCGGCGGTTCGGGATTTCAGAGTAGTGAGACGAAGCCCGTCAGGACGCAGCCACCGCCAATGATCATGAGAGCGGCCAGCAGTTCGGCGCCGGCATCCATGAAGCGGCGGGCGCGGACGAACGCGGTGTCGGGCCGAACCGCAGCAACGGCCTGCCAGGGCTCGATCTCGCCGGGCAGAGGTTCGTTCGGCAGGGCTGCCGGGGCGGACTGGCTGTAGCGGTCGATCGCTAGCAGCGCGCGGGGCGGAACCGCCGGAAGCCGCCCGGACGGGAAGGCATAGGGGATCGAGATCGGCGGCAGGTTCGTGCCGAGGAACAGCGTCAGGTCGGCGGCGCGGGCCTTCGCGAGACTGTAGGCGGGCTGGTGCTCATCGGCGAAGTCGGCTGCGGCATTGAGCCAGCCATTCAGGTGCTTGAGCAGAGCAAGCGCGCCGAACCGGGACGCGCAGGGCGTTGCGACCAGGGCATCGGTCGCGGCGTCGAGGTCGTCGTTCGTGATGAGCGAGGGCGCATCGAGGTAGGCGAGGATCGCGGCGCAATGGCGCTGGATCGCCACGTGGATCGGGTCTGCGGCGGTGTCGAGCGTGATGGTACGAGCGTGCGGCATCGTTCGGGCTCCAAGGGGCTCGTCGTTTCAGAGATTAAGGAAAGCTGACTTTCGGGCGTTCGGGCGTTCGGGCGTTCAGGTAGGACGAGGCGGGAGCACGGCACCCGGCCGGGCGAACACCTTGCGGAGCCGGCGGCGGGCGGCACGTCGAGCCCCGGTGCTACCGGCACGTTCGCCGCGAGCAGTGTGGTAGGCAGCCAGGGCGGCGGCAGACTCCGGCGTCGTCGGGGTCAGGGCGTAGAGGTCGAGGCGGGCCAGCCGGCGCACGCGAGCCAGGGACGTGCGGTAGGCACACCATCCGGCCGGCATCGGCAGGCCAGCGGCAGCTAGGTCGGCCGCGACACGCCCTGAGGCGAGGTAGGCGGCGTCGGCGGTCTCGGCCCACCGGATCGCCGGCAGCACGCCGTTAGAGGCGAGGGCGGGCATCCGCGAAGTAACGACGACGAGTAAGGTGCCGAGGATGGTGCGGCGGGAGAGATCAGCCATCGGTCCGGCCTCAGTGCGTCGAGGTCGGAGCGTCGGCCGGCAGCAGCCGGGCCATCGCTTCGGCGATCGTCGTCATCGCGTCCGACAGGTGCCAGACCTCGATCGCGTAGAGGCAGGCGTTCCCCGCCACCTGCCCATAGGCGTTCAGGCTGGCGAGATAGGCCGTGAGCGCACGCAGGCCGGCGAGCGTTTCGATGGGGCTGAGGGCGAGCCTGGACGTGATCGTGTCGTAGATGTCGGCCGCCTCGCGGAATTCCTCCTTCGCGACCCACCGGCCTTTCCGCTTCCGCTTCTGGTAGTAGACCTCGGCCTCGTAGACGTGGAGCGCTTCGCGGTGCGTCTCGATCGCAGCGAACACAGGCTCGGCCGACATGGCAGGCGCGACGGTGGCGTGAGCGGTGGCGAGCATGGTGGCCCCTCAGTGCGCGCGGTAGGCGCGGGAGGACTTGGCGGCGGCCCAGGCGCCCTTGAGGGCGTAGGACATGCACACGCCCCAGGCGTCGCCGGTCACTTCCATGCGGGCCTGAGCCGAACGGATCGCAGCGCGCATGATGGCGGAGCGGTCGAAGGTGCTGTCACGGTTGACCAGGGGGGCGACGGTGCGGGCGAAGCGCTTGGCGCTCTCGGTGGCGGCAACGATGGCGGCCTTCGCGGTGATGACGGCGCGGCGGGCGTCGGCGGTCAGGCGGGCGTCGGCGCTGCGGGCGATGTGCGAGGCGGGGATGAGGTTGGCGTAGCGCATCGGGAACCCCAAGTAGTTAGGGTTCACACCGAACCCGTCATGCGCTAAACATAACGGATCAAGTCTGAGGCGTCAAGCGTCACACATAACGAAAGATGCGTAGAACATGAAATCGGCCGGCATGGTCAAGGCAGGGCGCGATTTGGTTGGCTGGTCACAGGCTGATCTATCCGCGAAATCGGGGCTCTCTCTTCCGACGATCCAGCGGATGGAAAACCCGGCGTTCGGACCGTTGCGCAGCTCCGGCGCCAACATCGAGAAAATCAGGATCGCGTTCGCGACGGCTGGCGTCACCTTCACGAGCGATGGAACTCGGGAATGCGTTTGCTACGACGCGCCATTAGAGCAGTCCGAGAAAGCATGAGCAGGATAGCAACGCGGGTCTCGGCAGCGAGCATCTTTGTGGCTGCTGCGATCGCCGGCACTCCTTCGTCTGCGCTCGAATGCCCGAACGGCTCCGGCGTCTATCGCGGCACTACGACGACAACCCATGAACTTCGGTTCGCAGGACAGGATGGCGGCTTCCTAATCCTCTCCAAGGGCAAGGCGCGAGCCGTCTACCCCTTCACGCTTACCTACTCGAACGGGTTGGCTCGCACCTATCTCGTCGTGACCGGGAAAGACGCTCCGAGCAGCGTCATGATGGAATTTGGACCGGACTTCGCGCCGTCCAAGGAGAAGGGATCGGCGCCGTTTATCGTCACCCCAGAACTGACAGCCGGGTTCTATTATTGGGATGCGTTCCGCTCTCGGGACCAGAATGAGCTTCTTCCCGATAGCGCATGGCGCTTAGCCGGATGCTCGCCGGACCGGCCTACAAAGGGCGGCGTGAGACCCTAGCCGCGACAATCAGCGAGCGGGATGTCGTTGACGGATGCGTAACCGATCGCAGCCATATTTCCCGCAAGCCAGGCTTAGGACTGGCTCGCTGGTGAGATGAACGAAGCACCCGTCGCCCCGTGATCAGATCGGGGGACGGGCCTGCCTCTCTCGGCTTCGCTCGCGGAGAATTCGTCAGATCAGCCCGGCCAGCACTCGGTGCTGCGAGCTTTTTCGTTTCTACCGGTTGTCGACGTTGATCTTGGCGATGATACCGTCGAGTTCTACGACTGACGATCGATGGCGAGCCATCATTTCCAAAGACACATCGAGCAATTCGCCGCGTGGATCGGTAGCGTATGTCCGCATTTCACCTTTCTCCATCCGAGCTAGAATGGCTGCCAAAGAGTCCCGCTCGACACGGCACCATTTCTCGAACCAAACCTGCGTTTCCATCCCACTCTCATCCAGCTTAGCCGACGAAATCCGCCCTAGGCTTCTTCGTGGTATGATGCAGCAATATCACCTTGAAGTGTTGAGGTCCTGTGGTTGTCAGGATGGCTCCGCCTCAGAATGATGTAGCTCAGTTCCCGCCTTCAGTGTCAGGCCGGTGGCCTCGGCGAAGCTCTCGGCGAGAGCACCGATTTTATCGAGAGCTTGCCGCTCAATCTCGGCCCTGGATTGGCCGTCAAGGTCGGTATTGACGTACCCCTTGAAGCGCCCTGCTTCGGTGATCAAAATAAAGTTGAACCGGCCGGACCGGCTGCGTCGGACGATGTAATGAGGTTTTGCCAATCTGGGCCCTGTGCGCATGCCATTTACGGCTTCTACGGCTGAAGGTTCGGCCTAGTTTCGCACCAACGAAAAAAGCGCGCCGGGTAAGGACGCGCCAAGGTTCAGTTCACTAGGTGGCTCTGGGGTGGAGAGCCGCGTTTTAGTTACCACAAACTTGGCAGTGGTGGCTTAAAAGCCCGTGCGCTACCCGATGATACGGGCGGGCTTTTTGGTGCGCGCCGCCTACCGCCCGACTTCCCAGACCGGAACACCGACGGGATGCCTCAGACGGTCCCGCCGGAAGGTCTGGTTCCCATATCGGATCCAGGTGTCGCCGATCGCCTCGACGCGGCGGGCGTTGATCATCAGGGCGCCGCAGTAGTCGACACGGACCACGCCGACGGTCGGGTGAACGCCGAACAGGTCGGTGGCCGTCCAACCGAGGGCGATGGCGTCCTCACCGAACCGGTCGAGGAAGTCGATTGCCGCATCGCGCATCTCCTGCCAGCGCTGAGCCAAGAGGCCCGGACAAGGCGGCACCGTGGGCTTCATGGCCTCAAGCGCATCACGCCACGCCTGAACGTCGGAGGGCGTGGGTCGGATCGGTGCAGATAATGCCATGGGTCTCGCCGGAGGTGGGTCGGCGGGGATAAGGGGGCTGGGACTGGCAGTGCAACGCGGTCTTCGGCCACTCTCGATGAGGGGCCTTCGTCTCACCGGCACCGGCCCTGGGCTCAGGTCTCAATCCTCGAATAGCTTCGTCACATGAAGGTACGCCAAGGGAACACAGACAGCACAGACTACGACTAGGAGCAACAGGAACACTTGATTTTCACCGGCTCTTCTGCAAGCCGAACCGATACCTTTGGCTGTGATGCACGCGTTTAGCGCCTCTATAGCTTTTAGGCCCATCCAGAGGATGCCGGCGAAGACCGCCCATAAGGTTGCCCTGCGTAGATTGTGCATCCTGCCTCTCGACAAGCCCTGTGCAGCTTCTGCCTTCCCGCGAGCGCAAGAAGCCCGCCAAGCCCGATCAGCCGTGATCCTCCGCCCCGAGAGCGGCGCTACTCCACCGCCCGTAGCTTCGGCAGCGACCCCGTAAACGCCTTCGTGAAGTCGGGCCGGGTGCTGATCCGGTCTTTCCGCCCGCAGGCCGAGCACACCAGCCGCAGCGCGACATCCGGCACAGGGAGGTCGTCGGGCAAGCCGTCGAACGGCATCGCGCCGCTGTGCCCGCACTCGCAGAACACCAGCAACCCGCGCGCGCCATTCGCCTTGCTGTTGGCGATCGTGGCTGGCGGCTGCTCGATGCCGTCGGCGTCGTACCAGCGACGTGGGTTGCGGAGGTGTCTTGGGACGCCTGTCACTGGATAATCGCCGAGCCGGGTACAAGGCCCAGCAGCGCGGCAAGTTTCATCAGACCCGTGTCGGTCATCTCCTCGCCATTCACGAGCCACAGGCTCAGGTCGTCGCCAGTTGGCTCGACGTACAGGCCGATCGCGCGAAGGGCTTCGACGGCTTCGTGGAAGGGATCGTCGCTCACGGCGTCGTCGCCCGCGCCTTCGGGTTCACTCGGCCCCGCATCTCCTTGCCGGCCTTGAAGGCGAGCACGGTCTTGGCTGGCACCGCGACCGGCACTCCGTTCCTCGGATTGCGCCCCAGCCGGGCACGCTGCTCCTTCACCGTGAACGATCCGAACCCACGGATTTCCACACGATCGCCCGCTACCAGCGCGTCTGCAATGCGGTCGAGGATGGCGCCGACCAGCTTCTCGCAGTCCCGCTCGCGGAGATGCGGGTTTTGGGCAGCGAGGCGCAGAACGAGGTCGGACCGGATCATGGTGCCGGGATGAGGCTGCCGGCGCCGCGTAGCAAGCCTTCTTGAGCCCGGTAGCGATGACTTAGCTGGGCCTGCCAGCCGAGTGCTGGCTACCGACAGTGATCCGCAGGCTCACACTGCGCCTCAGACTCGCTCCAGGCGTGCTTATGGCACTGACGCGGAGGGTCGTACCGATAGATGAGCACGGGCCCGAAAGCCGCTTGCGGGTCGATCGGCATTCTCGACGGGCACGTAGCATGGAACGCATACATACAAACACGCTGCTCGGTATTCGAGTTGGCCGTTGCTGTAACGTCAGTGTGAGACCAATCAATCAACGACGGAAGCGCCCATCCCGGATGGGTGTAGTCGAAATGACTGATCGACGACTGTTCCTCGACCTCTTGGAGCGAGGCCACCGTGACGGGCTGCTCGTCCTCGAATTTGACCGTGAGCTGCAAAGAGCCGCCCATGGCCTCAATGTAGCTTCGAAGCGTTGAGAGCAGCAGATCGCTGCGGCGCTCAAGGCGCGAAATGCTGTCCTGTCGGACGCCGAGAAGTTCGGCCATGCGCTCTTGGGTCAGCTTCCTGGCCTTGCGCATCCGCCGCAGTGCGTACTCCTCAAGGATAAGCTCGTCGGAGCGGGCCGCGATCTGGTCGCGGCGCTCCTCTGGGAGGGCTTCTAGGATCTGGTCAAGCGTCTTCATGGCTTCCTACTCGACCTCCTCACGGGGTTGAGACTCTTAAGATGCGCTGCGAACCGTTCGTCGGCGGTCCGAATAAGTTGCTCGTACCACTTCGATTGGTTCGCCCCCTCCTTATCCCCGCCGCACAGGACGATCGCTTGGCGTTGGGGGTCGAACGCGAAGGCAAACCGCCACAAACCATCGAGTCGAAAACGTAACTCCTTCATGTTCTGAAACTGCGATGTTTGCAGCCTGTCCACGTTCGGCCGGCCGAGATCGGGACCGAATTCGGCAAGCAGCCGGAGCCGGGCCAGAAGCTCATTCTGGATCGGCACCGGGAGCCCCCGGAACTCGGGCTCGAAGTCGTCATGCAGGGCGACCGTGAACGGCATCGACTGAAGAATGCCTTACGACCAATATGGTTTCAAGGCCATATTTTTTGGAGATGGCGTCGCGTCGCGGGTAGCAACTACGTTGACTTGGCGGTGCGCCCCAGCCGACATGGGCGGCCCCGAGACCTACGCACCCGTGCGAGTCGTCGGGAGCATCAGGAGATGATCGCCGCGAGATAGACCCTGAAACGACTACGGCCCCCCTGTCGCCAAACAGGAGGGCCGCGAAATCGAAGTGGCCTGTGGTGGCCGGTGTCAGCCCCCCACAAGCCATACGCTCCCCTCGGGAGTCAAGCGGGAACGCCAATTCTCGCGCCGATAAGTCGTGCCTGGACCCTGGACCGCGGCCCGTGAGGGACCGTGAACGATGGACTATGCCTATGAAATCCGCCGACAGGCGGAGGCGGCCCCGCGCGCCGCGTTGCCTGCCGTCGCGTCTGCGTTGTGGAAGGCGTTCGGAGAAGGGCACCTGTCTGAGGCTGAGGCTGAGGCGCTGTCCGGGCTGATCGAGGCGCGGTCGGTTTCCCCCCAATCCGGGGGAAACTCCCCCCCAGTATCCAATGCCGAGATCCCCGGCATTGCCTCCGGCCTCACAGGAGCCCCTAGGAGCCGCGCAGGCTCCCGACCGCGCACGGATGCCTCGATGGCCCGCCGTCGCCGCTGGGCGGCATCTGGGCGGCTTCCTCCGGGCCTCGCGGCGCGCTTCACCCTAGCCGAACAGGCGGTGCTAGCCGTGGTCGCGGTCGAGGTGGCGAAGCGGGGCGACTGTCGCCTAGCTCTGGATCATGTCGCGGCACTGGCAGGTGTGAGCCGCGCAACCGTCCGCAATGCGGTCCGGCAAGCCAAGACACTCGGCCTCGTGACGGTCGAGGAACGGCGCCTCGCCCGCTTCCGCAACGACACCAACGTGGTCTGCATCGTGTCGCGGGAGTGGACGGCCTGGCTGCGGCTAGCGCGGAAGGAAGGTCAATCCAAAATTGGATCGACCGCGCCCGCTGCGATGCCCAAGGGGGGAGGGCGTAAATCCGTGCGCGGCACGAATACTCCTGTTTCCTCCTCTGTGAACTCAGAGGGTCGGAGAGAGCGAAAGGGCTGCCGAGGGACGGAGATCGAGAGCGCCGGAAAGGCCATGCTGATACGGCGAGCCTGCTAGCGGAGCCTGACATCCGCTCGTTCGTTGTGGAACCAGTGCAATGCTGACGGTGCACCTCGATGGGTAGGAACACTGGAATGAAATGCGCGCTCGTCCCACTCGCGATGATCCTGACGACCAGCCTCTACTCCAGTGCTTCATCTCAGGATGAGAAGCGGGCCGAAACGATCGAGGGCTTGGTGCGCATCGTCGGGGCACAGGCAGGCATCGTCCTTCACTGCCGCCAATTCCACACGATCGATGACAAGGTGTCAGACAGCCTCTCGCGTACCGTGCGACCTGCCTTGAATCAGAGCCTCGGACAAAAACGGGCTCAGACCGCTATCGACGAGGAAGGTAAGCGCCTCTCGAAGGAGATCGATGAGGTAGGACCGGAGCGCTGGTGTGCCGACCAACGTAACATCCTCAACACCGATGGTGTCCGCGTCTTTTTGGACTGATCGTTGGGCGAGCGGGTGGTGCGTATCAACGGAAACAGGAAATATCAACGTAAGGCACTGTCTGCTGACCTATAGGCCGCCAACCCGCTCAATCGCATCACAGGCATCGCGGACACCGTCGCTTGCCGCACTCTTTATGCGAAGTGACGTGCACGCCTCGGAGACACTAGGGCTGTTGAGAAGACGATGGAGCGCGCGAGCGCCCCGGTCTGGGCTAAAGCGTCGCCGCGATAGGCTTGCGCCAACGCCAAGCTCTATCAGCCGCCGCGCTTCATCGAAATGATCGAATGCTACGGGGACCACGAGCTGCGGTATCCCAGCTGCGAGCCCCTGCGCGACCGTGCCGATCCCACCATGATGGATCAGCGCGGCAGCATGAGGCAGCAGGGCAGCCAGCGGAGCGTAGGGAACGTGGATGATGTGAGGCGGCAGATCGGGCGGAACTTGACCTGCTTGAGGAGCCAGAAGGATGCCGCGGCAGCCCATACGATCGCAGATCTCTCGCGCGGTCTTGAAGAATGGGCGCCCGCGACGCATCCCCGAGCCGTAAGTGAACACCAGGGGGGCTGAGCCGGATCGCAGAAAGGCGGCCAGATCCTCGGAAAGCTCCGCCGCATCTCCAAACCGATCAGCTACCGGAAAGCCGACCTGGAGGGCGTGGGTCGGCCAGTCGGGCTGTGGCGGCGCGTACCACCGGGGAAACATCAGGATCAGGGTTGGCGCGAGGTTCCACCAGTGGCGCAGCCGCCGCACCGGTGGCAGGTCGAGGGTGGTCCGAAACGCGTTCAGTCCTGGCAGCGCCGAGGGATCGATCACGTAGCGGTCAGCCCCCCGGCCAATCCAATGGCGGAACCTCGCTGGCAGCAGACGCGGCAATGGCAGGCCCGGCAGGCGTGGCGGCGCGTAACGGCTTTCCATCAGGAACGGCGTCACGTGGACCATCACGATGGGCAGTGCGAGCTTGTCCTGTGCCACACGAGCGCCAAGGCCCAGGGTAGAGGTAACGACCACACCTCCCCCTGTTGCCTGCTCGGATGCAATCCAGCGATAGGCCGGTTCGGCCATCGCGGCGACGGCCGCCAACATGATCTGCGCGCCACGCCAAGGACGCCAGAGGTCGTGTGTGCCGAGCAGGCGATCGTACTCGGCTTGCGTACAGAGCGGATAGAACGCAAGCCCCGCCCGCGCGGCGAGACCTGTGAACGGAGCGGGTGCCACGAGCGTCACCGCATGGCCGCGGCGTACCAGCTCGACGCCGATCGCCACCATGGGAAGAACGTCACCATGAGTGCCGACCGCCAGAATTTGAACGCGCATGCGAACTTAGGACCGAGGCTCTACTCCACCCACATCGCAATGAGCGAGAAGGAACTGGCGAGCGCGAAGGTACCCGCTGCGAGGGACGCGATTAAGAGCATAGGAAAAGCCTCAAACGCCGAACGGCGCTGCTTCCTCAACTCGACAGGGCAAGCTCGGTTTCGGGCGACCGACTGCTTGGCAATTCCGAATTGACCGCATTGTGCCAAGCCGTGAAGCCTCGGGCCGGGTGATCGCGTGAAGGTCGGTGATGCGGGGAACAGGAACCGCCGGCGCCGGCTTACGGCCTGTTACTTCTCTGCCTACTGCAAGCGCTGCGGGTCGGCGTTTGCTCTGATCCAGCGCGGCGAGAGGATGTCGCCGTCCTCGGTGATAATCCAGGGCTGTGCATCGTCGGCCTGGATGCTTTCGGCCGCAGCCACAAGGGCTTCGCGCAGTGTGGAGAACGCCTGCCCGCGTGCAGTATGAGCTGGCCCGTCCGACGGCCAGACAGTCAGTTCGGCGCGCTTGTCGAGGTCGGCGAGTACCATGCACATGCTCCGGTTCATCGCAGGAGCGGAGGTGTCTACCGCTGCACCATGATCGGCATGTGGCGATCTGGTTACTGAACCGTGTCACCCGCATCACAGGAGCGTGTGGCCGCTGTACGCTTGGGCATGTAGACCACGAGGGAAGGCGGCCCCACTTGGGGGGGGGAGCAAGCAGGACCGCCACAGCGGATCGGGGCGGATCTGCTGGCTGCTGATGCAGCATGGCACATGGTGCGCGAGACAGGTTGCCGAAGGATAACCGCTCACATCTCCGGCTCTATCGTTGCCGCCGACCCCGCTCTTCGTCTGCCACCGCCTCCACCGCCGCGATAGCGTTCTCAAGCTCCGCAATCCGCTTCAACGTACTGTCAGCTGGCATGTTGTCGTACTGAGCCGCTTCCATGATGAGGTCGCGCTGGCGGGCCTTGAGGCGATCCAGAAGGGCGTCGAGCTTGTCCATGGCGCGCTGTAGCGAGGCGTGGTCACCTCGACAACATCGGCATGGTGATCTTCAGGCCGAGACAGCAAATGAGCAGGCCGAGCGATTGCCGGACGAGTCGAGTCGGGCCATCTTGGATCACTGTCGGCCGCGCTTGGTTCGGTCTGGAGACCTACCTCTTATGGCTCGCCTCGAACTATCGGTCCTGTCGCTCGCCCTTGGTGTGACCATGCTGGCTACGCCGGCCTTGGCGTTATCCACCAAGGATTGCTCCGTGAAGTACCAGGCAGCCAAACAAGCCGGAACGCTCAACGGCCAGAAGTGGAACGACTTCCGCAAGGCTGAGTGCGGTGCACCGCCGGACAAAGCGACCAGCCCCGCAGCAAATCCATTCTCGCCAACGGCGGCTACTCCAACGGCACCCGCTCCGACGCCTGCTACCACAGCGACGAGGACGGCACCGGCTCCTGCCCCGAGATCCACGGCAACAGGGCCTGCTGTGTTTCCGAGAGCGGTCGATCCGAAATATGCGAGCGAGTCGGCGGGCAAGGGCCGAATGCACACCTGTCTCGATCAGTACAAGGCGAATAAGGCGACCGCTGGTGGAGCGGGCAACGGCGGCATGAACTGGATCGAGAAGGGCGGCGGGTACTACTCAGCCTGCAACAAGGGGCTGAAGAGCTAAAGCCGCTACTTGATCCAGATCGCTACCCCGCCGTGACGCGAGCATGTGCCGCTATGAGTGTGGCTGAAGCTCCAGGTGTCATCCCGACAGCGGGCCGATGCTCCTTCGGGCTTTGAGCCATCTTGGGTGCGAGCAGGTTGATGAACGGATGATCCGTCACGGCTCTCGTAGTGGCCGTGACGGTCGAGGCTTTGCTCGTCCGGCTCCTTAAGCTCGCGACCCGCCGCGCCAAATGATGAACTAGCGAAAATGCATCCTACAGCTGCCAGCTTAAGCCAGGCAGCTGCAGATGCGCATGTTCCAGATCGCAGCATAGAGAGTCAGTGATCCGCACCGTGGGTGCCGGTCGCGCCCGTGTAGGAATTGACGTTGCCGCGGGTGCTGTAGTTGTCGAGCTGCGTCCCGTTCGGGTTCGTCGAATGATGAGGCGCAACGTAGGTGCCGTTGGACCTCGTGTAGCCGGATACCGAGTGGCTGCTACTGCTAGACCCAGTACCGCTCATGCCGTGGCCACCTCCACCACGTGCTTCCGCCCCTATCGTCGAAAGCAATAGAGCAGTCAGAAAGACCGTCGTCTTCATGGTGTTTCCTCCTTTTTGTTGATCAGGAAATCAGCATGGAGTCGAAGCGAGGTCTACCGTTCGCAGAGGTGCCGATCGGGATATAACCTCAGTGTGATATCTAAACTACAGATAGGGATGAGACGCATCCTTAGGATGTCAGAATGGCGGCAACAGCTCGCCGCCGGGAGGCCGCCATGAAGAAAATCACCCTTGCCATCGCCCTGACCCTACTCACGGCCGGCACGGCTCTGGCCCAGAGCTGCCAGCACGACAGCGACAAAGCGAGCGACGGTTCTCGTTGCGGTCATCGCTCGTCGGACTCGCGCTCCGGCGGTCGCTAATTTGATCGACGGGGCGAGCAGCATCGATGCGGCGCGCCCCGTCGTTCTACCACCCTGGGCTTCGATGCGCGGGCCGTCACCCCCGATCCGATGCGGATCGCCACCGAGGGCGCACTCTGGGGCGCGATCCGGCATCACGGGCTATTGCCCGATACGGTGATCGTCTCCGACGGGGCCGGTCAGTTCCGGGTCGGCACCCACGCCCTGTGCTGGGTCCACGCCGAGCGTCTCGTCCACGCGCTGATCCCGACGACCGCCGCGCAAGCCAGAGCCATCGCGGTCACCCGCACCCTGATCTGGTGGTTCTACGCCGACCTGAAGGCCTGGGCCCGCGCCCCGTGTCCCAAACAAGCTCCCGGCCCCCAACGAGCCCGCGCCCTGCGCGCCCGCTTCGACCGGATCTTCAGACGCACCACCGGCGCGGTGATGCTCGACCGGCTGCTGGCCCGCCTGTACCGGCACAGGGCCGCGCTTCTGCGCGTCCTGGAGCGGCCCGAAATCCCGCTCCACACCAACGGCTCGGAAAACGACATTCGCGCCTGCGTGACCAAGCGCAAGATCTCCGGCGGCACCATGAGCGAGGCCGGCCGCACCGCCCGCGACGTCATGCTCGGCCTGATGAAGACCTGCGCCAAGCTCGACGTCTCGTTCTTCCGATACCTCGGCGATCGCCTCGGCATCCCAGACAGCGCAACCGTCCCGCCCCTGCCGGACCTTGTCAGAAACGCCGCAACAGCATGACCGCCCGGTGATCTGCCCCGGTTACT
>NZ_JAKSYF010000185.1:0-336 GCF_022829745.1 Methylobacterium sp. E-016 | reverse complement strand
GGGGAGCGAGACCGTGCAAGGCGCCGGGCGAGGTTGCGTGCGCATGCCCGCTCCGCGAACGCTGAGAGGGCGCTCTCTCGGACGATGAGTCGACCGGCGGAGGCGGGAGCCGATAGTCGGAGGGCTGCGCCGGACGGGCCTACGCCGTCCAGGCCCCCTCACCCTCGGTCCAGCTGCGCCTCAGCTGGCCAGCTGCACGAGGGGGTGGAGATGGGCCTCTGCCCGCGTGCGGGGAGAGGGGACGCGCGTGCTTGTCCGCGCCGGCGCAATCCTTCACGCGCGAACAGTCCGATGACCGCCCCCGACGGCCTGCCCCCCTTGCGCGAGGTGGTGGCG
>NZ_JAKSYF010000178.1:0-18181 GCF_022829745.1 Methylobacterium sp. E-016 | reverse complement strand
CTAGGTGTTTGATCCCGCGGTGTGGTGGTACGGTTGACCACCATGCTGCGAGGGATGCGCTATGGGCCAGGTTCTTCATGGAAGCGCCACCACGACCGAGGCAGTCCGTCGCGCGATCCAGCTACGTGAAGAGAGCGTAAGAGCGCTGGCCAAGCGCTACGGCGTCAGCCCGACGACGGTGCAGAAGTGGCGCAAACGGACGAGCACAGCGGATGCCCGGATGGGCCCCAAGGAACCGCGCTCCACCGTGCTCACCGTCGAGGAGGAAGCGATCATTGTCGCCTTCCGCCGGCATACCCTGCTGCCGCTTGACGACTGCCTCTATGGCTTGCAGCCGACGATCCCGCACCTGACGCGATCCTCGCTGCATCGCTGCCTGGAACGGCACTGCATCAGCCGACTACCCGAGATCGAAGGCGACAAACCCAAGAAGCAGCGCTTTGCGACCTACGCCATTGGCTACGTCCACATCGACATCGCCGAGGTGAGCACGGCCGAAGGTAAGCTCAGGCTGTTCGTAGCCATCGATCGAACCAGCAAATTTGCCTTCGTGCGGCTCGTGGAGAGCGCCGGCAAGATGGAGGCCGCCCAGTTTCTGCGCGACTTCATTGAGGCGGTGCCTTACCGCATCCACACCGTGCTCACAGATAACGGCGTTCAGTTCACATCACGTCGACAGGACATCTACGATAGTAAGCACATCTTCGACCGCGTCTGCGACGAGCACAACATCGAGCATCGGCTGACCAAGGTAAACCATCCTTGGACCAACGGGCAGGTCGAGCGGATGAACCGCACCATCAAGGATGCGACGGTCAAGCGCTACCACTACGACAGCCACGACCAGCTTCGAACGCATCTGCACCTGTTCGTCGATGCCTACAATCACGCTCGTCGGCTCAAGACCCTGCGGGGCCTGACACCCACCGAGTTCATCCTGAACGCCTGGACGAAAGAGCCCAATCGCTTCAGGATCGACCCGTCACACCTCATCCCGGGACCATACACCTGTTTGCGGTTGGGCATTGGCCTCACGTTCGCCCAAGCACCCTGCTCGGACATCCGGGCTCGCAGCGCATCGCTGTCATAGGCCCGGTCACCCAGCAGGACCTGGCCTTCACCCAACCCGCCCAGCATGTCGGTCGCCGAGCGCCCGTCATGCGCCTGACCGGGCGTGATCTTCAACGCGAGGGGACGGCCCTCGGCATCCACCAGCGCGTGGATCTTGCTGGTCAGGCCGCCCCGTGAGCGACCCATGCCACCGGATCCGCCGTCTTTTTTTTGGCGCAGGCTGCGTGCTGGTGAACCCGCACGCTGGTGGCGTCGATCATCTGTAGATCGCCCTCGTAAGCCTTCGACACGGCAGCCAGAAGCCGATCCCAAATGCCGCGCTTGCGCCAGCGCCGGAAGCGGTTGCCGCAGGTCGTGTAGGGCCCGTAACGCGCCGGGATGTCGGCCCACGGTGCGCCCGTGCGCAGCCGCCAGAAGATCCCGTTCAGCACCCGTCGGTCGTCCACCCGATCCTTGCCGCGCACGTCCGTCGGCAGGACCGGCTCGATCACCGCCCACTCTTCATCCGTCAGGTCAAACCGCGCCATCCTCGGTCCTCCATTCGGAGAACCAACGATGCCACGGCCAAACCGTGCCAGACGTTATGAGTTCACGACCTAGACCGGACTGTGACACGGCGGTGCAGGATCACCCGTTCCATCGGCTGCGGTCATTCAGGGCTGCCCACAGGAGCGCCCAGGGTCGCGTCGAGCGTCATGGCCGCAAGGACGCGCTCCCGACGGCCAGGGGCGGCGAAACCCAGGAGCGCGGTCGCGGTGGCCGTCTCCACGGCGGCTGATAGCCCTTCATCCGCAATCTCGCCCGCGATCCAAAACGACAGGCAGCCGCGGAACGTGAAAGCGATCTGGTCGGCCAGGATGGCCCGCGCCCGCCCGCGAAGATCCTCGGAAATCCCCGCCAAGTCGCCGAGCGCGAGTTCCCAGAGGGCACGCGAACGAGGCCGCACCCCGCCTGATGTCGGGCCGGCCGTGCCGAGGGAGCCCACAACGGCCTTGTAGACCACCGGACGTTCGAGAAGGCAGGCGGCCGCGGTCCGGCCCATCGCCAGGGTCCGGTCGATGGCGTCGCCAGCGGGCACCTCCGCTCGGAAACGGGCTTCCATGCGGTCGATCACCCGGCCCGAGAGTGCCTGCATGATCGCGCCCTTGCTGCCGAAGTGATTGAACGGCGTCACGAACCCTTTGCCGGCCTCCAGTGATGCGGCCACCGTCAGGCATCGCATCACGGGCGTTGATGCAGAGGTTGAGCAGGGCATTCTCAAGCTGGGGCGGGTCAACCAGCGCCGGCCATAGCCCCGCCGCGCCAACCACCTCGACGTGGATGGCCGGGCCGACGGTGCGCCGGACAAGGTCCTCCATGCCGGCGACGAGACCGTTCACGTTGGTGGGCTTGGGGTCGAGGGTCTGGCGTCGCGAGAAGGCGAGGAGCCTGTGGGTCAGGGCCGCTGCCCGCTTCGAGGCGCCCTGCGCGGCGTTGATGTAGCGGTCGAGATCGGTCAGGCGCCCCTGGGCCATCCGGGTCTGGAGAAGCTCCAGGCTGCCTGAGATGCCGGCCAGCAGGTTGTTGAAGTCGTGGGCCAGGCCGCCGGTCAGTTGTCCGACCGCCTCCATCTTCTGCGATTGCCTGAGCGCCTCCTCCGTCGCCATCAACTCCTTTGTTCGATCCGCCACCCGCGCCTCAAGGGTGGCGTTCAGGGTCGCCAGTTCCTCGGCGTGGCGGCGGCGCTCGTCGATGTCGGTGTTGGTTCCGACCCAGCGAGCGATGGTCCCGTCCGTGGAACGGACCGGTTCGGCGCGCACCAGGAACCAGCGGTACGTGCCGTCCACACGCCGGATGCGGAACTCGGTCTCGTAAACCTTGCACGCCGCGAGCGAACGGGACCAGGCCTCGCCCGCCGTGGCCAAGTCGTCCGGGTGGATGATGCGGGTCCACTCGGCCATGCCGTCCAGGGTGCCGGGCTCGGCGCCGCTGTAGGCGTAGACCTGCTGGTTGAACCAGTAGAGATGACCGTCCGGACGCGCTGCCCAAACCTGGTTGGGGACGGCCTGGGCCATGACGCGGAACTGGTCCTCGCTCGCCCGTAGACGTTCTTCGGCGAGCCGGCGGCCGTGGATGTCCTCCACGACGCCGTACCAGCGGATGACCGCTCCGTCCGCGTCGTGGCGCGGATAGGCCCGGGCCCGCATCCAGCGGTATTCGCCGCGTCCGCCGACGTTGATGCGGTAATCCACGTCCACCGGCTCGCCCGAGGCAAGCGCGGCCCCGAACACCTCGAGGGTGGGCGGCACGTCGTCGGGGTGAAGGGCCTTGATCCAGCCCGCACCGTCCGGCTCGCCAGGGGCTTGGCCGGTGAGGTCGAGCCATCGCTTCGAGTAGGAGGTGATGTTGCCCTGCGGGTCGGCCGTCCAGGGCACTTGCGGGTTCAGCTCGACCGTGTGCCGGAAGTGGTCCTCGCTCTCGCGCAAGGCTTCCTGGGCCGCCCGCTGCTCGGAGATGTCGCGCGATGCGCCGGAGAAGCGTAGAGGCCGTCCTTGCCCGTCGGTCTCGATCTCACCCTTACGCGCGATCCAGCGCAACTCGCCCGTGTCCGCGCGTCGGATCCGGTAGGCGACGTCACGGGGCGGCGCGCCACTCGACCGGGTCTCCGCCGTCGAGACGAGATGGGCATCCTCGGGGATGACCAACTCCTCGAAGGCCCGCGATGGATAGCTGTCACGCACCGGAAGGCCGTAGAGACGACAAAATTCTGGTGATGGCCGCAGCGTGTTATCACCGACATCGACCGTAAACAGGCCGACGCCACCGGCCTCCTGGGCCTGGCGCAGGCGCACCTCGGCCTCGCTCAACGCTTCCTCGCGATTTCGCCGCTCGCTCACGTCCCGGTAGAAGATCGCCATGCCATCGAGCGAGGGATAGGCTCGTACCTCCAGCCAGGCGTCATGGCCGTCCGGCCAGACGTAACGGTGCTCCAGCATCTCCGGGATCCGGTCCCGCATCACCCGCTTGTAGAGCTGCCCGATGGGCAGCTTCTCCGAGCCCGGATAGGCGTCCCAGTGCGGTCGGCCCACGATCTCGCTCGCCGGACGTCCCTCAAGGCGTAGGCCCTCCGCGTTGATCTGCAGGATCATGAAATCGTGGTCGAGGAGTACGAACCCCTCGGTCATGCCCTCCAGCACGCCGGAGGCCCGCGCCTCGCTGGCGCGAAGGGCCTCCTCGGCCCGGACCTTCGCGGTCGTCTCCGTGCAGATGCAGCACATCGCCCCGACCGCGCCGGCTTCGTCCCGAACGGGCGAGTACGAGAAGGTGAAGTAGGCCACCTCATCGTAGCCGCGCATCCTCATCGTGAGTGGCAGGTTCTCCGCCCAGGTCGCCTCGCCCGCCATGGCGGCGTCGACCAGCGGCAGGAGATCCGACCAAATCTCGGACCAGATGTCCTGAAAGCGTTGTCCGAGGGCGGCCGGATGCTTGTCGCCCAGGATCGCGGAGTAGGCGTCGTTGTAAAGGAAGCCGAAATTAGGGCCCGAGGCCACGAACATCGGAAACTTGGAACCCAGCATCAGGCTCACGGCTGAGCGCAGCCACTGCGGCCATGCCTCGGGCCAGCCCAGCGGCGAGGCGGACCAATCATGAGCCCGCATCCGCGCACCCATGTGCCCGCCGCCCGAGAGGAAGGCGGGGTAGGGAGAAGTGGGACGCAGCGACATGCGGTCAGACGGGCTCGGCTATGCAGGAGCTGGCAGACGACCGTTCCGCACCGATGCATCGGGTGCGCGGCGTCGACCGTGTCAGGACACTGGCAGGTGACGAAGGCGAACGTGAGGCTGAGCGGGACATGACTCTTTCGGACCCGGCCCCTTTATCGCTGGCGACGGCACCGTAAGCCCAAGGTTCCAAGCGCTACGGCCCCTGTTTGTACATGGCTGTCCGCTCAGCGGCCGATCACCTTGCCCTCCAGCACGTCCAGAGCGGCAAACAGGGTCGTCGTCCCGTGTCGCTTGTATTTGTGGGTGCGCGTCGTCGGGTGGCCCGGCTTCATCGGCAATGGGGCCTGCGTGCGGGCGAGCGCCTGGATCTGGCTCTCCTCATCCTGAGCCTGTCGAAGGATCGTCGACCGAGAGGACGACGACATGAGCGGGCGGATCCCTTTGCCGCTCGTAGCCATCACCCGCGCGTCCGGGTCGTTCAGCGAAATCTGCCGGTCGGGAGCGGCTTCGACGAGCCTTTCCATCGCCTGCAGTTGAAGCACCCGAGAAAGCGAGCCTTCGCTGCATCGGTTGTTGCCGGATGGCTACGCTCGCGTCGCAACTCTGCATTCTACGCACGGGAAGGCCGCTTAGTCGGCGGTGGCATGCAATAAAGGCTGATCCAAAGACGGCGAGGTTTGGACTGCAGAATGACGACAGCTAGGCTTATCTGGGCGACCCATATCGCTGCCATCGCCGCCTCGCTCACCTACGGGTTGGCCGGCATCTCCGCGATGGCAGGCTCTTCGGCGCAACCTGGACAGACCGTGGGGCAGGCTCCCGGCGCGCCGTTGCCCGTCGGCCTTTACTTTATCGACACGTCGAGTTTCGGCTCGCGCGACATCACCCCGCGCGGTACCGACTCGAACATCAACCTGCCATCCTTCATCTGGGCGACACCGGCCGAGGTGGTCGGCGGGCGGCTGCAGTTCGTCGTGCTCCAGCCCATCACGGCATCGAGCACGCGGGGTTCGGCCTACCAGAGCGGGTTCGGGCAAACGCTGCTTGCCGCCCAGGTCGCCTGGAAGCTCGGCAACAACCTCAACTTCAGCTACCTGCTCGGCGCGTACCTCCCGAGCGACACCAAGATCGTCATCCAGAACCCGGTCCTGCACCAACGGTTCGCCATCACCTACAATGGCGACGGGTGGAACCTGACGGGCAACTTCCTCTACGGCACCTTCTTCGACACGCGGTCTCCCACTGGCACGTTCTACCCGGACTTCCTCAATCTCGACCTCACCGCCACGAAGCATTTCGGCAAGTGGGAGGTCGGGCCGGTGGCCTTCGGGTCGACCGACCTACCGACCGGCAATCCCGCCTACGCCCGTCAAGGCCAGTTCGCCGTCGGCGCACTCGTCGGTTACAATTTCGGGCCGGTGAACCTGCAGGCCTACGTCACGCGGGACGTGGTCCAGCGCAACTACGCCGGCCTTGAGACGCGCGGCTGGCTGCGGGTCACGGTACCGATCTACCAGGACAAGGATGGGACCCCCGAGGCGAGCCCCGTCATACGCAAGTTCTGAGACTGTCTCGGACGCACGTGGTGATAGGGCCCCCCTCCTGCGATGGATGCACGAACGTTCCGAGCAGGATCCAGTATGTTTGAACGGATCGAAGCAGCCAGAACTCTGGGCCGGTGAAGCTTGGCGCGATCAAAAACCTGTGGGTCGCGCTCCACCCGGTCGCGTCGTGAGGGCTGTTTTGCTGAGTACCAAGAAGCAGACCTTGTCGGGAGCGCCCTGGATCGACCCCTGCTCTCCGCTCTGCAATAACGGCGAGCCAAGGTGGATCCATACCTGATGCCCACAAAAAGGTCGGATATCCGACAGATCGTTCAGGTTGCTATCGACCCTTTGTGGAAGGCGGGCACGTCCACACGCAGGCTGCTCGATGGCGCGAGGATTGATAACGGCGGGCAGCCGGCCTGTGTTCATTTAATGCGGGCCGATGAAGTTTGTGTCACACTAGGTCAATGCCTGCCCAAGTTGTTGTGCTTTCAATCACGCGTCAAGTGATGAAGTGCCATTCCGGCAAGTACGGCTACCCCAAGAGAAACTTTCATATTTCCCTCAATAAAACTAAGTAGGCCATTGCGGTCCGCCAGATGACTCATAGTCTTGTTATTCAATGCTGCACGTGCTCTGGAACGATTCTTTGGACGTGCGCGGACTGATACTTCGAACTCATCACCATGCTGAACAATATCGATACTGTTACGACCAAAGCCTGCGCTTGCCAAACGCTCACGCGCCGACTGCGCTCCTTTGAGAGAACCAAAGTTGGCGGCAAGGGTATCTGACGACATTAAATCCTCCTACAATACTTACCTTAAACTCGGACCCTGCGAGGATGGTTGCCTATCCTGATGACGATCGTATCGCATGCCGCCAAAGCAAGCTGGAGGCGTTCGCGAACAAGGATCACGTTCGTTTGCAGATAGACCGCTCGTGTGTGTTTTAGACCCTACTATCAAGCTGCGGGAGCAAGGAACTTCCGCAGCTCGCTCAACTCTGATCGACTCGCCAGCAGGACGGCCGGTGGCTTTCCGGCAAAAAGACGCCCGCCGGTGACGACAACGTCGAACCGCGCGAGCGAGGGTCAACACCGCCCGACGGCGAGAGCGTAGCCGCGCAAAGGCCGTGTTCTCGGCATTCAGTCCGAGCTTCGTGGTGCGCTTTTCGAGCAACCCTACTGGAATAGACGCACCATCTCCTGGAGCGTACGCTGCAGGTGAAACTCGACTTGCTCGAACAAACCACCGCGGTTGTGAGATCGGCAGTTAGGGCAGGCGAGTTGATCCCTTAAGAGGTCCATGGCAGCTCTACGCGCGCGATAGCCATGGAAGGATGCAAGGTAGGTGTCGACCACCTGCTCAGCTTCGATGATGGCGCCGGGGCGATAGGAACCTGCAAGGCTGACAAGGCGACGGACCGTTTCGTGCAGGTGGTTCATACAAGGGAAAACCTGGCTCGATCCTACGCCTGTTCCAGTAACGAACTGTCCTAACCCATCCTTCCAGTGTCACGACCCTTGGATGAGCGCAACACTGGGAAGATTTCATCGACAGATTAGTGGCGTAGAGGCGGCCAGTGCCGGTGCCCGAAACGTTGTTGGTTGTGCCCGGAACGACCCGATGATTGCGGCGCAGCAGGCCGGCGAGGCCAGCGAGGCCGGCAAGCCCAAGGAGACCGATCCAGCCGTAATCATGATGGTCGTCGTGGTCGGATCTGGTGGGCGGGTTAGCCATTCCCGCATTGTTCGATCCAGGATTGGTCGTCGTATTCTAGGCCAAGGCAGGGGTCGCAGCGGCCAGTGCGAGGGTCATCAAGAACACATGAATAAGATGCACGAGATTTACCCAAATTAGGGCTTAGCGTAGATAGAACCTTGGCACGGGAAGATTGTTCACGATCATCGCATTTCATAAAAAGCTCGGTGTCATTTAGGATGTAATCTGGAGCCGTTGGCGCTCTTTTGTGAGCGGCCGTTCTGCATGGCACGGACGCACCGTCCCAGGTATTTCTGTAGCCCCCTCTGCGACGGAGGCAGAATTCGCCCTGCAACGGTTTGGGGGCCGTCGTGGTTCATGAAGCGATCGACGGAAAGCAGTGTTTTAGGGTGAACTGATGGAGACGACACGGTCTCAAGAGAGTGGCGAGATAGGGCACGCCGCTGGAGCGGATCAGGCGCTCGCTATAGCGGAGAGTGTCGCCACAGCCTTTGAGGAGGGCGGTGGCGAATTGAGCGGCATGAGCCGGGACGCGCTCGCTCGCGATCTCGCAGCCGTGCTCGAACCCCTCCTGATCACGTGTACCAATGCGGAGTGGATCGAGGCTATCAACGCCCGCTTGGCTCGATTGGAGGGTGAGACTGATAAGCCCGGACCACGGCTCGAGCGCTTCGCGTCGAACGGCATCGCTGAGTGTGCCAATTAGCCCGCCCGGGCAGCGGACTGTGGTCGACCTAGGACCAAATCTGCATTCAGGCGCCGAAGCAGATGAAGAACGGCACCCGCCGCAGACCTTGCTTCGAGGACGGTGCTGCGATCACTGGGTCAAAAGCAGGCGTCCGCCGATGTTGCCTACGCCACTCGGAACCGGAACATCGCTGGCCGAGTACATGGCGTTCATCGTGAGATTGGCACTGCTGGCGACCTTGAGCTGGCGCGATACGATCACCGTATAGGATGACAGGTCGGCTATGATACCGGCGGAGTCCACGGTCAGCTTTCCACGCGGCATGTAGATCGTGCCGAGCAGCTGGCGGGCATTGCCGCTGGAGATCTTGTGCTCGCGCAACAACGGAGCGGTGGGATCCTCGTAGATGAGGAGGCCTGACATCGCACCGTCCTTCGGAGCCGTCAGGTTGATGATGCTCTGGGGTGTGAAGTTGAGCGTCGTCTGCTGGCTCTTGAGGTAGATGCCGACATACGATCCGGTCAGCGTGGCGTTGCCATCAACGGTGAGGGGACCCGTGTCGATGACGTAGATGCCCTGCGCCAGCGTGGCCACTGCCCCCTTCGTGACCTTCAATCCGTTGCAGTACGTGCCCGGATAGAGCGTCTGCGAGGTGGTCACGACCGTGTTCGTGTACGTGCAGCTGGAGGACGGCGGCGGTGCTCGCCCAGCCAAGGGGTCCACCAAGCTGGGGCAACCGGATTTGGGCCCTGGAAGGGGCGGGATCGTGGTGCTCACGGAACTCCCACCCGCCGAGCAGATGCTGGTCGCCAAGATGGTGGCTTGGTTCTGGAGCGTGACGCCGCTTGCGCTCGTCGAGTCCGAGTAGACCGAGCACGTCGATGCAGTCATCGATGCGTGGTCCTGAACCGTTAACGTGCCGGCCGAACTTGGGTCGAGTGCCAGGACGCAAAGTCGCGTCTTACCCACGACGGACGCCTGCGCATGAACGCTGATTGTGGCGGTCGGTTTGCCGAGGAACTTGCCGAAGATCAGCGTCACCGTTTCCTGGGTTTGCGCGGAGACGCTGGTGCCATCGGCACCGACGCTGACCTGGACGGAGAAAGGCGTCCCGCTTACGGGCTGGGCGTCGGAGCGGATCTTCTGCTCGGTGACAGCTGTGACGGAGCCGCCGTTCGCTGCGGCGAGCTTCAGGGTGTTACCGCCCAAGATCACGCCGGCGTCGGTCGCCGACTGAAGTTAAACCTTCCGGTTTGCGAGGCGGGCAAAATCGATACCGCCGCCTGCGAGACCGAGCAGCACCACGGCGGTGAGACTGAAGATGACGGCGACGCCGCCGCGATGGTCGGCCTTGAACGCTTGGCCACGCGCGATGACGCTCCAGCCAGCAGCTCGGACACGACGAAAATCCATTCGGCCTCGACGTGGCATGCAATCCGATCCCGCGCCCAGGGAGGTCCGGCGCAGCAACTAGACTGCTGGATATGAAAGCCTTGCTAAGGGATAGTCAGAAATCCCAACCAGCATCTTATTCTTCAATACATCGTGACCAGCCCTGCTGCTTAATTAAAACTTAACCGCATAAGATCAAAAATGTAAACCCGCGAATTGCGACCCCGATGAAGATCACGCCCTCAAAGCGCGTATTGATGCATGAGACACTTCGAGAAAATCGGCCACTTCATGTCTTTGGCCTGCGTCTTGATGGCTCTCTCGTCGCCAGCATTTGGTTGCTCGGCCGGAGACAAGACTGAAGATATCATCTACGGTTGCAACTAGTTCATCAAATTTGCCCGTAAAGGCTACTCACGGAACGATGCAGATACGATGCGGCATCTCGGCGAGTGTCTAGGAGCAGTTCGGACGATGCTTGCGACGGAGATCGCAGATGACTTCATCTGTCCGTCGAACGAGGTCAAACTGATTGATGCTGTGACGGCCTTCTCGCTGTACGTCATCCAGCATCCCAGCGAGCTGACAGCTTTTTACGTCGTGCCGATGCGACAGGCCTTCCGGGCCGCCTATCCATGCCCCGGACGAAACCCGTAGAACGCTCCTCCTGATCGACCCGTCAAGGCTGTCTGCCATTGCTGGGCCTACGGACCAGTTCGCGCGCGAGATGTCTGCTTCGGGACGAAGAGCCAGGGTCCGCTTACCACCCCTAGCCGAAGTTGCCGGGCGGCCGAGCAATGACCGCTTATGGGAAGCGCCCATGCCGATCCAGGCGGCCGGGTTGGGCCGGGACCCGCCCGTCCGCTCGACGACCGAGTTGGGTCGATATCGGCCGGACCGCTCTACGGCCAGGATGGGTGAATTGTCACCGGTCTGCTTTCGGGAAGAGGCCAGTAGATCAGACGTCGTCGACCATAGATTTGGCAATTCGAGCGTCCCAGCCAGCCATCGCGATATCGGCGACCGCGTCCAACTCTTCCCAGCTCGCGCCATCACGGGCCAGGATCGACATGCCGTTCTGAACGGTCTGCACGAAGCGGGAAAGAGCGCGTACGTTGGTGGAGACCGGGAACTCGCCCTCACCCATAGCCCTCTCCAGGCACGCCTGCAGGCTCCCCAGCGTACCGGCGCGTGCCGAGCGCACGAGATCGCCGAGTTCGGCGTGGCCCTCATTCCCGACCGAGGACAGTGTCACCATGCAGCCGCGCGGAATGTCGGTGACCGAGCCCGTCAAGGCCGCTGCGGAGTCCTTCAGAAAAGCCTCGACGGCCTCACGGGCCGTCCTCGCCGTCCGGAACCGCCCCCATACGAGCGCCTCGTAGGTGTGGACGTAGTGGCTTAGCGCCTCGGCATAGAGCGCTTCCTTCGAACCAAAGGCGGCGTAGAGGCTCGGCGATCCGATCCCCATCGCCTCCGTAAGTTCGGTGATGGATGTTGCTTCGTAGCCTTTGCACCAGAACAGACGTGTCGCCTGGGCAAGCGCCGCCTCACGGTCGAACGCACGTGGGCGCCCACGACCTCGAACCTGGTGCGCTCCGGGGGGCTCTGGTCTCTGATCCGGTTTCTGCATCGTTCGATATATAAATCCCTTGACCCCAATCGCCAACTCTCCTAGCCATTTCTGTGTCGAACGATACAGAAAGGTCCGGCAATGCAGGAACTGGTTGGGAAGCGTGCCCTCGTCACGGGTGCCTCGCGCGGAATAGGTGCTGCTATCGCGGTCGCGCTCGCCGAGAAGGGCGCTGACGTGGCGATCACCTACGAGCGTTCGGCAGACCGTGCCGCGGAAGTGGTAAAATCGATCGAAAGCAAGGGCCGCAGGGCGGCTGCCATCCAGGCGGATTTTGCAGACCCTTCGGCGGTCAAACGGGCGGTGGCGGAAGCCGTCCAGGCGCTCGGGGGCTTGGACATTCTCGTCAACAATGCTGGGATCGCGCTCTACTCGACGTTTGCGGAGGTCAGCGTCGAGACGATCGATGCCCTGTTCGACGTCAACGTGCGGGGCCCCCTACTCGCGGCGCAGGCCGCCATTCCTCATCTCCCCGCAGGTGGGCGCATCGTGACGATCGGCTCCGCGGGTGCCGAACGCATCGTCGGCGACGCGGGTGCGATCTACTTCATGACGAAATCCGCCCTGCACTCCTTCACGCGCGGCCTGGCGCGCGAACTTGGATCGCGCGACATCACGGTCAATCTGGTCCAACCCGGGTCCACCGATACCGACATGAACCCGGCAAACGGCGAGTTCTCCGACTTTCAGCGTAGCCTCAGTCCGCTCGGCCGGTATGGAACGCCAGAGGACGTCGCCGCCGCCGTCACCTTCCTGGCAAGTCCTTCAGCCCGGCATGTCACCGGGGCCATCCTGAATGTGGACGGTGGACAGACGACGTAAGCGCGGGATTTCGGTGTAGCGCTGAGGTGGAGTGTCGTCGGTGTCGATTGCCCCACCTCATCGACCAACGACCTGGCAACAACGACCGCTTTCGGAATGTCCGGACAATTCTCTGCACGGCTCGTATGGGTCGGGACCCGCCGGTCTGCTCTACGATTGGCTTGAGGTCGAGACGGTCCGCTTCGGAGATGCAAACCGGCCGAAGCGGACAGGTTGAAACTGCGATTGAGGGCCTAGATCTGTCGCATCCCACCGTCAACGCACAGTTCGGCTCCTGCGACAAAGCTCGCCTCGTCGCTCAGAAGGAACAGCGTGGCCGCCGCCACCTCCTCAGGACGCGCCATGCGTCCCAGCGGGATCGGTACGATCAGTGCAGCTCGCTGTTCCTCAGGTACGCTCGCCATCATGGCGGTGTCAGTCGGGCCGGGGGCCACCACGTTCACGCGGATGCCCTGCGGGGCCAGCTCCGCTGTCCATGTGCGCGCGTAGGAGCGCAGCGCCGCCTTCGTCGCGCAGTAGGTCCCGTAGGGCGTGATGCCTGCGGTGTCGGCGATCGACCCCATTAGCACGACTGACCCACCCCGCTCCATCGCACTCAGCGCCGCTTGTAACCCGAGGACGGCCCCACGGACGTTGACCGCAAAGTGCCGGTCGAAATGCTCGGGCGTCGCGTCGCGCAGGGTCGCAGGTTCCGAAATGCCCGCGTTGAGGACCAGCGCGTCGATCCGGCCATGCGTTTCTCGTACCGTCGCCACGACGCGCTGCAAATCCTCCTGTAGGGCTGCGTCCGCAACAAGACCACGCGCACCCCGCCCGATCCTCGCGGCTGCTGCCTCGACCTCATCGGCGCGCCGCCCGGTGAAGACGACCGACGCGCCCTCGACCGCCAGCCGCTCGGCGACCGCGAGGCCGATGCCCTTCGCCCCGCCGACCACGAGCGCAACCTTGTCCACCATGCGAGCCATCGCGGCATCCCTTCATCTGCAACGGCACATGAGATACACGGCATATATCTGCTATCAAGAACGCACTTAGGTTAGCCTAGATATGGACGATGATACTGATCTCGATGTCCTGTCCGCGTGCGCTCTCGCTGATATGGCACGGGTCCGCCCAGTCCTGGACAAGATCGCCGATAAGTGGACAATCCTGATCCTCACGGTGCTCTGTCCGCGGCCGGCACGATTCAACGTGATCAAGCGGCGGCTCGATGGCATCACCCACAAGGCGCTGGCGGACGCACTTAAGCGGCTGGAGCGCAACGGCATGGTGACCCGGACGGTGCTACCGACCGCGCCCATCGGCGTCGAGTATGCGATCACCCCGCTTGGCCATTCACTGCGTCAACCCTTCGAGGCGGTCTGCGCGTGGGCACTCGACAACGGTGCGGCGATCGAGGCGGCCAACCACGAGCATGACAGCCTCAAAACGAAGACGTGAGAACGCGTCCCCTTTCGGTTCGCCGGATGTTGAGCCGCTACGTCTTATCAGGGTCGGTAGCCGAATGGCCGCTTGGGGTGGAGAGCAGTCTAGCTGCTTTTGAGCAGTGATGCCACGAAAACGGACCTCAGCTCGCGCCGAGAAAATCGACGGCTTTGGCCCATCTTGGGCGTTCGGTGATCAAGAACACGGTCAGGTCCCTTTAGGATCGACGTCGGGACTTTTTCATGCTTGCCAAAGGGAATTAGATTTAAGTGTCCAGCTCCTCGACTTCAGCGTCGAGAGGTTTCGAAACCGGCAAGGCAGGTGTGCGACTCATCCGACCGTAGGTCCCTGCTTTCCCGAAGCATCCGGCAAGCGGAACTCTCTGGAACTTGCAAAGGGGGCGAAAGCTCCTCACAAGTCGGTTGCCCCAGCGGTCCATCGTTTGTCGAGATACGCCTTCAGGCGCTCGGCCGTCGGTCCTGACGAGGCCGGGTTCTGGCCGGTGATCAGCAGCCCGTCCCCGACTACGTACGGCTCCCAGTCGCCGGCCTTGGAGAACACACCGCCCGCCCGCTTGAGCTCGTCCTCGACGAGGAAGGGGACGATGGCGGTCAGGCCCACGGCCTCCTCCTCGGTGTTCGTGAAGCCGGTGACGGCCTTGCCCGCGACGAGCGGATTGCCGTCGGGCGCCTTGGCGTGGCGCAGCACGCCGGGGGCGTGGCAGACGAGGGCGACCGGCTTGCCGGCCCGGAGCGTCGTCTCGATCAGCCGGATCGAGGCGGGGTCCTCGGCCAGATCCCATAAGGGGCCATGCCCGCCGGGATAGAACACCGCGTCGAAGCCCTCGTGGGTGACGCCGTCGAGGCGCCCTGTGTTCGACAAGGCGGCGCTGGCTTCGCCGTCCGCCTCGAAGCGTCGGGTCAGGTCGGTCTGGGCGTCCGGCTCGCTGCTCTTGGGATCGAGCGGCGGGCGGCCGCCCGCGGGCGAGACCAGCACCACCTCCGCACCGGCATCCCTGAACACGTAGTAGGGCGCGGCCAACTCCTCCAGCCAGAAGCCGGTCTTGCGCCCGGTGTCGCCGAGCCGGTCGTGCGAGGTCAGCACCATCAGGATCTTCATCGTCGGTCTCCGGGGTCGGTCTGAGGTCTCTCGTTCTGGATGCCGTCACCGACTTTGACGCTGATCAAGCGCAGAATCGGCATCGACGACGGGTCGTCAGGGACGCTGCGGGACCGCGCCCCCGCCTTCGTAGGCCTCGAGCTCTTCCCGTAGATAGGATGCCGTGCGACTCGCCCGCGCCTGGGCGACCACTTCGGGACGGCCGGCCGCGACGACAATGCCACCCAGGTTTCCGGCACCGGGCCCCACGTCGATGACGTGATCGGCCCCCGCGACGACGCGCATGTCGTGCTCGACCATGACGACCGTGTTGCCCGCATCGACCAGGCCGTTGAGCTGGAGCATCAGGCGATCCACGTCGGTCGGGTGCAGCCCGGTCGTCGGCTCGTCGAGGACGTAGAGCGTGCCGCCGCGCTGGCCCCGCTGCAGCTCGGTGGCGAGCTTGATACGCTGGGCCTCGCCGCCGGAAAGTTCGGTCGCCGGCTGGCCGAGGCGCAGGTAGCCGAGGCCGAGATCGCGCAGCACGGTGAGCGGGCGTAGCACGGATGGCTCGTCCGCGAAGGCAGCGCAGGCGCGCTCGACGGTGAGCCCGAGCACGTCCGCGATCGTCAGCCCGTTCCACGTCACCTCCAGGGTCGCGGGCGCATAGCGGGAACCGTGGCAGGTCGGGCAGGGGGCGTAGACGCTCGGCATGAACAGGAGTTCGACGCTGACGAACCCCTCGCCCTCGCAGGCCGAGCAGCGGCCCTTAGCGACGTTGAAGGAGAAGCGGCCGGCGTCGTAGCGGCGGCGCCGCGCCTCGGGGGTGGCGGCGAACAGCTTGCGGACGGCGTCGAACAGGCCGGTATAGGTCGCGAGGTTCGAGCGGGGCGTGCGCCCGATCGGCTTCTGGTCGACCTGGACCAAACGCCGGACCCCTTCCAGGCCGCCGACGATGCGCCCTTCCGTCGGGCCCGGCGCGTCGTCGAGGGGATCCTCCGGCTCGTCGTCGGTCTCGACGGGCCGTCCGAGGCGGTCGCCGACGAGTTCCAGCAGGGCTTGGCTCACGAGGCTCGACTTGCCGGAGCCGGAGATGCCGGTCACGGCGGTGAGGCATCCGAGCGGGAACGCGGCCGAGACCCCGCGCAGGTTGTTGCGGACGATCCCCTCCAGGTGCAGCCAGCCCGAGGGCTCGCGCCGCGGACGCCGCGGCGGCTTGACCAACCCGAACAGGTGCAGGCGCGTGCGCGACGCCTCCACATCGCGAAGACCTTCCGGCGGCCCGCTGTAGAGCACGGTGCCGCCGTGCTCGCCCGCCGCCGGGCCGACATCGACCAGCCAGTCGGCGCGGCGCATCGTGCCGATGTCGTGCTCGACGACGAACAGCGAATTGCCCGCGGCGAGCAGGCCCGCCAGCGCTTCGTGCATGGCGTCGCCGTCGGCGGGGTGCAGCCCGGCCGTGGGCTCGTCGAGCACGTAGGCTACGCCGAAGAGCTGCGAACGGAGCTGGGTGGCGAGGCGCAGGCGCTGCAGCTCGCCCGAGGACAGGGTCGTGGTGACCCGATCCAGCGACAGGTAGCTGAGACCCAGCTCCGCCAGCGTCCCGATCCGATCGACCAGGTCGGCGGCGAGGCGCTGGGCGGCGAGGCGCTTCTCGATGGAGAGGTTCGGCGTCGCGCGCACGTCCGGCGCCCCCGCATGGGCCGACGCGCCCGCAGCGGCGCGCCGGGCGCGATCCCGTCGGGCGGCTTCGCGGTCGAGGGTCTCCTGGGCGGCATCCTTGGCGGGGCGGTCGTCGGGCAGCCTGTCCTCGGCCGCCGGCCGCATCGCCTCGGCGAGCTCGGAGAGCGTCATGCGCGACAGCTCGCCGATGTCCAGCCCGGCGAAGGTGACCGAGAGCGCCTCCGGCTTCAGGCGCTTGCCGTGGCAGGCGGGGCAATCCTCGCTGACGAGGTAGCGCGCGGCGCGGCGGCGCATGAGGGCGCTCTGCGAGTTGGTGAAGGTGCCGAGCACGTGGCGGCGGGCGCTCGTGAACGTGCCCATGTAGCTCGGCTCCAGGCGACGCCGACGGGCCGCCTGTGTCTGCTCCGGCGAGAGGCCGGCATAGACTGGCTCCTGCGGCTGGTCGTCGGTGAACAGGATCCAGTCGCGAACGGCCCGCGGCAGATCCTTCCAGGGCGTGTCGACGTCGATGCCTCGGCTGACCAGGATGTCGCGCAGGTTCTGCCCGCCCCAGGCCTGCGGCCAGGCAGCGACGGCCCGCTCGCGGATCGTCAGCGAAGGGTCGGGCACCATCGAGGCTTCCGTCGCCCGGTAGATCCGTCCGAGCCCGCCGCAGGACGGGCAGGCCCCCTGGGGCGTGTTGGGCGAGAAGTCCTCCGCGTAGAGCATCGGCTGGCCCGGCGGATAGGTGCCGGCGCGCGAGTACATCATCCGCACGAGGCTCGACAGGGTGGTAACGCTGCCGACCGAGGAGCGGGCGCTGGGCGTGCCGCGCTGCTGCTGCAGGGCGACGGCGGGGGGCAGCCCCTCGATGGCGTCGACGTCGGGCACCCCGACCTGGTCGATCATCCGCCGCGCATAGGGTGCGACCGACTCGAAGTAGCGCCGCTGGGCCTCGGCATAGAGGGTGCCGAAAGCGAGTGAGGACTTGCCGGAGCCGGAGATGCCGGTGAACACCACGAGGGCGTCGCGCGGCAGCTCCACGTCGACGTCGCGCAGGTTGTGCTCGCGTGCGCCCTTCACCGTGACGTAGCCCGGCCGTCCCGCGCCGGATCGAGCAATCCTGGCCGGTTCTCTCGGCTTCGGCTGGTCCATGGTACATCCTCTCGACGCGTCAGTTCTTGGCGGGCACCGGGCGTTGCCGCGCCGACGAGGGGTTCAGGAGCGCGGGAACCACGCGCTAGTGCACAGACGCCGACGAATGGGCCACCGGCCTGTGTAACTGGGGCAGATCACCGGGCGGTGGCGTTTTGCGGTTTGGCTCGGGCGTGATTCAACATGCGGCATGGCGCTGCCGGATCCCGATGGTTTGGATGCCCTTTCGCTGAGCGAGCTTCGCGGGCTTGTCGTGGGCCTGA
>NZ_JAKSYF010000099.1:0-4645 GCF_022829745.1 Methylobacterium sp. E-016 | reverse complement strand
TCTCACGATGGACGACCGCGAGCGAGCCGGGCGTGAGGCCAGCCCGACGGGTGCCGTCATGGATGCGCAGGCGGCACGCTCGGGCGGCGTCGGCGTCGATGGAGAACGCGGCTACGATCCAGCCCGGCGTGTCGTGGGCCGCAAACGCCACGCGCTGACCGACACGGATGGCCGTCTTCTGATCGCCGCCGTCTCGCCTGCTGACCTCCACGACAGCCATGGAGGCGTTGCGCTTTTGCGTGCCTCGCGCGGTCTCTGGCCGTTCCTGGCGCACTGCTTCGCAGACCGAGCTTATCGAGGCGAGCGCGTCGGCACCGCGACGGCGATCACCATCGAGATCATTGCGCCCGACGAGGGACAGAAGGGCTTTGCGGTTCAACCGCGACGCTGGGTCATCGAGCGAACCTTCGGATGGATCAGTCGATGCCGCAGGCTCACCCGTGATCACGAGGCGACGGCCTCTTCCGCACTCGCCTTCTTCGTCCTGGCAGCCGCCATGATCCTCGTCAGACGCCTGGCACGAGCGTTATGAAACGGGGTCTAAGCTCGACCTTGCGCATTTTTTGATGGCCGCCGCTGAGTCGATTTTGGCGGGCTCCGGCTTCCCCAAGCAGGCAATCTGCTTTGGGAGTAACGGCAATGATCGGTCCTATCCTTGATCGCCGATCAGCGGGCTGGCTAGCTCCCTTCCAGGTGCTGTTCACGCGTCCGACATGGCAGCGCGTCCTCGTACTGGTCGAGGGTGCGGTTTTAACGCCCCACCGTCGAACGATCAGCGCGGCGCTTCGCGCCACCGGTCAAAGCGACGGTGCCGATTTCGGGCTCTACCACGCCGTGCTGAACCGATGTCACTGGTCTGCGCTGACTGCCGCCCGCATCTTGTTCCTGATGCTGGTTGACCGGTTTGCAGCTTCGGAACCCGTCGTGATCGGTCTCGACGACACCATCGAGCGGCGATGGGGTGCCAAGATCAAGGCTCGTGGCATCTACAGGGATCCCGTGCGGTCGAGCCATGGTCACTTCGTCAAGGCCAGCGGACTGCGCTGGCTGTCAGCCATGCTGCTGGTGCCGGTTCCCTGGGCGGGGCGCGTCTGGGCGTTACCCTTCCTCACCGTGCTGATGGCGTCGGAACGTGCCGCAGCGATGCGCGGGGTCAGGCACAAGACGCTGGTCGATGGCGCCCGCCAGATGATGCTGCAGATTGCCCGCTGGCTGCCGGACCGCCCCATCGTCATCGTGGCGGACAGCGCGTTCTCCGCCATCGATCTGCTGGCTGCAGTGCGAACCCGCGTCAGCGTCGTGACTCGGATCAGGTTCGATGCCCGTCTGTTCGCTCCCGCGGCACCACGTGAGGCCCGCACGATCGGGCGACCACGGCGCAACGGCGAGCGGCTCCCGACATTGGCCGAGCGCCTTCTCGACCCGCAAACGACCTGGAAGACCCTGATCGTCCAGGGCTGGTATGGCGGAACCGAGCGACGCGTGGAGATCACGACCGGCGTCGCGGTGTGGAGCCACCCAGGTCGACCAATCGTGCCGCTGCGATGGCTTCTGGTGCGCGACCCCCTCGGCCTCTTCAAGCCGCAAGCTTTCCTCTGCACCGATCAATGCGCCAGCCCTGAAGACATCCTGTCCTGGTTCGTCCGACGCTGGACCATCGAGGTCACCTTCGCCGAAGTCCGTCGGCACCTTGGCGTCGAGACGCAGCGGCAGTGGTCCGATCGTGCCATCGCCCGAACAACACCGGTGCTGCTCGGTCTCTACGCCCTCGTCACCGTCTGGGCTGACGATCTTCATCAGTCACAGGCACTCGTGCTGCGATCCGCCAAGTGGTACCGCAAGACGAGCCTGACCTTCACCGATGCCATTGCCGCCGTTCGGCGTCAGATCTGGGCCGAAGCAGCTTTCAGGATATCTCCGGAACGAACCGACAACTCCAAAATACCCAGACACATCTACGACCGCCTCACAGATATCGCCTGCTACGCCGCCTAAATTGCGCAAAGTCGAGCTAAGAGCGCTGTAACATTCTTTGGAACGATCGCTCGCCGAACGAAAAAAGGAGGGCCACGCAGGGCCCTCCTTCATCCGCTCGAAGTTTCTTCCTATCTTCCGACAGATGAACTTGTAATTACATCGAGACAACTAGTGATATATTTGATAACGCAATCCCAAAATTTGTAATTTTTCATATCAATAGATAGTAATTTATCACCGTACTCTAAATAGAGCATCTCGATACATCGATTTCTCACATATTGATACGATGGATGAACAAAGTATCTTTGCAGCGTATCAATTTCTTCAAACATGAAATCAAGCATGCCCTCGACCATCGTGTCGTGTTCGTGCCTCTTGGTTGGGCTCAAACAAATCTTCTTGGACGGTAAAGGGTTACGCTTATCTGGACCCTGATATTTATTACCCGTTGCCATTACCACGACAAAAGGACTGACCTTTTCGAGAGGGCCGCCATTCTCAGAAATGAGGACATGACCGGTCGTCTCATCAAGATAGACACAGTTCGTCGGTGGACCGCCCGCACGGCACATCGCGGGGATATTCATGTCGGAATTGTCGTTCAGATAGCGGCTCCAATTTTCGAGCATCGCATTCAATGTCGTGTTCATATATAACTCTTGAAAGGCTCTTGAGTGAGCTTACCCAAGGTAGCGGTTCGAGCAATAGCCTGTCATTATCTATTAGAGGGCTTCTTGAAAATCTGAAAACGATCCTGCACATCACCACCATGCACTGGTCCGTCGAGGCTTTGTGTTCCGTCGATCGGTGTCTGCTCTCGTCCAAGGCCTCTTTAGCGATCCTGTGCGCCAGATCGAACGTGGTCTTGCGCGCAACGATGTTGCTGGCCATGCTAGCATCGCTTACAAGATTATATGGCTCATGCGCTGGCACCCACGGCGACGATCGCGATCCGCAATCTCGATAATCGCGTTAAAGAGCGACTTCGCATCCGTGCGGCGATGAACGGTCGTTCCATGGAAGTGGAGGCGCGTTCGATCCTGGTAACCACTCTCGCGGTCGAGGCTGAGGACGCACCCGATCTCGCCGAAGCGATCCGACGCCGAATGGCACCGTTTGGTGGCATCGACCTGGAAGAGCACTCCGCTGTTACGATTGGCGCCCCGCCGTCCTTCGATCGATAGTCATCCTTGATACGAACGTGATCTCCGAGTTGATGCGCCCAGCGCCAAGTTCGACCGTAGTCGCGTGGGTCGCATCCCAGCCCCGCTCTTGGCTCTACACCACCAGTATCAACGGTGCCGAGATCCTTCACGGCGTCACCATGATGCCGCCAGCGCCGGCGGGACGGGTTCGCTCTGGTCGCCTCCACGATCTTTGCCAAGGAGTTTGCTGGTCGCGTCTAACCATTCGACGGCTTGGCCACCGATAACTATGCGCGGATCGTACGCAGGCGTCGGGACGCCGATCGAAGGCTTTGACGCCTTGATTGCGGCGACGACTGCGGCCGCGGTCTATAGCATCGCCACCCGCGATATCGGCGGTTTCGAAGCGTGTGGTCTGGCGGTCGTCGATCCCTAACAGACTACAATCTAAACATCAACTTTTGATGCTGTGACGTCTCATTTTTGTGCGAATTGGGCATTTGAGCTTTGTGTATCGACACATACGTATATAGCAACACGCTTACGGTGATGTGATACGCGGCAGCTAAAATTTCTCATGCATCGATACTTCGCTGATGATCAAAATAATTCGATGTGGCTGATGTTATATATAGACGGCCGATATCGTAATTATTATGATCGATCTCATTAATTTTGGGATCTGTTTTGTGACTAAATCATTTACTATGACCACCCGTACCCCGAACAACTATTTTGTCGATGCCAAGCCGGGCTGGGGTTGGTTCGAGATGACGCCACGTTGGCTGTCAGGCAACCTGACCCTGGAGTTGGGGATTACATGGATCGAAACCAGCCTTGCTGGATCTCGGCGCCGAGCCCGCGTCCGTGCTTCAGTGCCCCAACTCGATGAAGCTTTGAAATGGTGCGCCGAGCGCCGCATGGGAGTAAAACTAGTTTGCGTTGAAGCTCAACCTCACCCAAAATTTGTGGAATATTGCCACGAACTCGATGCTCAACTGAAATTGAGATCACGTTGGTCAAATATTGCTGAAGTTAATTTGAGCTATGAATCTTACGCCTCGCACCGCCTCGCATTTAAAGACCCTTTACATGCTTTCGAGTTCAAGCTGAGATGGCTATGATATTCAGACATAATCGTTTGTATTTATGTTTTACAACGAAATATGATATCTGCTGCATCGAACACACGCCTTTGTCTACGGCTGGCTACCGTGTTTCCGTCGTTGTAGGCGGAAACGCGTGAGTGGTCGAACATGACTATGCATATAGGCCGAATTGCGAACGATTTTTTCTCAAAAGGAGAAAGAATACGAACTTAAGGGTGACGAATTCGGCCACGTGGGAATCGACTCCGAAGTGTGCCCCCGGTAGAAACCGTAACTGGGGCAGATCACCGGGCGGTGGCGTTTTGCGGTTTGGCTCGGGCGTGATTCAACATGCGGCATGGCGCTGCCGGATCCCGATGGTTTGGATGCCCTTTCGCTGAGCGAGCTTCGCGGGCTTGTCGTGGGCCTGAT
>NZ_JAKSYF010000006.1:0-8295 GCF_022829745.1 Methylobacterium sp. E-016 | reverse complement strand
GCCTGCTCGGCGGCCTCGACCTCGCCGCGACCCTGTCGGCCGGCCGGCCGATGGCCCAGGCGGGCCTCCTGGCCGAGGCCGACGGCGGCCTCGTCGTCGTGCCGATGGCCGAGCGCCTGTCGCTCGGAACGGCGGCTCGTCTCGCCGCGGCGCTCGACACCGGCACGATCACGGTCGCGCGGGACGGGTTCTGCGAGACGCGGCCCGCCCGCTTCGGCCTGGTGCTGCTCGACGAGGGGCTCGACGACGAGGCGCCGCCGAGCGCGCTCACCTAGCGCCTCGCCTTCGACGTGGATCTGCGCGCCTTCGGACTGCGGGAGATCGAGGATGCTGCGCCCGGGCATGACGCGGCGGACCTTCGGGGGTTGCGACGGGCGCGTTCCGCAGAACGCCATTCTTCTGGAACGGCTTTCGCATCCGCCCACCCCGAACGGCGATCGCAGGAACCGCTTTTCCCTCCCCCCTCTGCGGGGGAGGGTGGCCCGCGAAGCGGGTCGGGAGAGGGGAGCGACGCTTCCGGACAGCGCGCTCCCCTCTCCCGACCCTCGCTCACGCGAGGCCCACCCTCCCCCGCACCCAAGTCGGGCCTGCCCGACTTGGCCACACAGGGTGCGGATCTCGGGCAGGCCCGAGATCCGTCGGGGGGAGGGAAGGCGCGCGGGCTCTTCGGCAGGGAAGAGGAGGTGGGGAGAGGCGCGACCGCTCCCGACCGCTCCCGACCCACGCCTGAACCGGACGACGCGTCCGACGCCATCCCTGCGCTTTGCGCCGCCGCGGATGCCCTCGGCGTGACGTCCCTGCGCGGGCCGTTGCTCGCCGTGCGGATCGCCCGGCTGATCGCCGCCCGCGACGGACGGGATGGGCTCGCGGAACGAGATCTCGTCGAGGCAGCAGCCCTCGTGCTCGGCCCGCGGGCGACGCGGATGCCGGTTCCCGAGCAACCCGCCGAAGCCTCCGAACCGCCCCCCGACGATCGCGGATCGCCGCAGGAGGAGAACCCGCCGGAGCCCGACGGGGACGCGGCGGGCTCGGAGCAGCAGGCCGAATCGCCGAGTCTCGACGACGTCGTGCTCGCGGCGACACGCGCGGCGATCCCGCCCGGCCTGCTCGCGGCGTTGGCCGCCGGGCAGGCGCCGGCGCGCGGCGGCAAGGCGGGAAGGGCCGGGGCCGCCGCCTCCGCCGCGCGGCAGGGCCGGCCGATCGGCGCGCGCGCCGGCGACCCGCGCCGCGGGCGCCTGGCGCTGCTGGCGACCCTGCGCGCCGCCGCCCCGTGGCAGGCCCTCCGGCGATCCGAGGCCGAAGCGGGCGACGCCCGGGCGATCCTGGTGCGGCCGGAGGATTTTCGGATCACGCGCTTTCGCCAGCGGACCGAGAGCACGACGATCTTCGCGGTCGACGCCTCCGGCTCGGCGGCGATCGAGCGGCTCGCCGAGGCGAAGGGGGCGGTCGAGCTGCTGCTGGCCGAGGCCTATGTCCGCCGCGACCGGGTGGCGCTCGTCGCCTTCCGCGGCCGGGCGGCCGAGCTCGTGCTGCCGCCGACCCGCTCGCTGGTGCGGGCCAAGCGCGGGCTCGCCGAGCTGCCCGGCGGCGGCGGCACGCCGCTGGCCGCGGGGCTCGATGCGGCGGCCGACGTGGCGCTCGCCGTCCGCCGCGGCGGCGGCACCCCGGTCGTCGTGCTGCTCACCGACGGGCGCGCCAACGTCGACCGCGCCGGCGCACCGGGCCGGCCGCGCGCCGCCGAGGACGCGCTCGCCGCGGCCCGGCGCTTCCGCGCCGCGGCGTTCTCCGCGATCCTGATCGACACCGCGCCGCGCCCGCAGGATTCGGCGCGCGCCCTGGCCGAGGCGATGGGCGCCCGCTATCTCCCGTTGCCGCAGGCCGACGCCCGCAAGCTCAGCGCCGCGGTGCGGGGGGCGAGCGCGGCGGCGTGACGGCTCGCATCGGCAGATCCTTCAGGAAACCAGGTCCTTCAGGAAACCATGACACGCATGTCCGAGGACCGCCCGGACTGGGAGCGCGACGGGCGCGACTGGCCGCATCGCGACGCCAGCCGCTTCGTCGAGGCTTCCGGCCTGCGCTGGCACGTGCAGGCGATGGGGCCGGCCGACGCCCCCGTGCTGCTCCTCGTCCACGGGACGGGCGCGGCGACGCATTCCTGGCGCGGGCTGATGCCGGCCTTGGCCGGGCGCTTCCGCGTAATCGCGCCGGACCTGCCCGGCCACGGCTTCACCGATCCGCTGCCGGCCGGCCGCCTGTCGCTTCCCGGCATGGCGTCCGCCCTGGCCGACCTGACGACGCAGCTCGACGTGAGGCCGGTCGTGGCGGTCGGCCATTCGGCGGGCGCCGCGATCCTGGCCCGGACCTGCCTCAACGCGCGGCTATCGCCGAGGCTGCTGGTGGCGCTGAACGGCGCCCTCAAGCCGTTCCCAGGTCTTGCCTCGATCCTGTTCCCAAGCATGGCGCGGATGCTGTTCCTCAATCGGATGACGCCGAAGATCTTCGCCTGGACGGCGGACCGCGCCGCGGTGCAGCGGCTGATCCAGGGCACCGGCTCGCGCATCGACCCCGTCGGGCTCGACCTCTATCGCCGCCTGTTCCGGAAGCCCGCCCACGTCGCCGGAGCGCTCGGCATGATGGCGAACTGGAACCTCGACGCCCTCGACCGCGCGCTGCCGCGGCTCGGCGTCCGCACGCTGCTCGTCGTCGGCTCCGACGACAAGGCGGTCGCGCCCGACACCGCCTTCGCGGTGCGCGACCGCCTGCCCGATGCCCGCGTCGAGCTGATGCGCGGCCTCGGCCACCTCGCGCACGAGGAAGCGCCCGAGCGCGTCGCCGCGGCGATCCTCGCGGAGTTCGACGCCCTGACCGCAGCCGAGGCGCCGCGGTCCGCCTGAGCCTCAGAAAGGCCCTTGCCTGAGGTCGGCAATCGACCTTAGTGTCAAACCATGTTGACACTCGATGCGTCGGTACCGTTGACACATGCGGATCGCCGGCCCCACGCCGTCGTCGTGGGCAGCGGCTTCGGCGGGCTCGCCGCCGCGATCCGCCTCGGTGCCCGCGGCTACCGGGTCACGGTGCTGGAACGGCTCGACAAGCCGGGCGGGCGGGCGCGGGTCCACCGGCAGGACGGCTTCACCTTCGATGCCGGCCCGACCATCGTCACCGCGCCGTTCCTGTTCGAGGAACTCTGGACGCTGTGCGGCCGGCGCATGGCGGACGACGTCACCCTGGTGCCGATGCGACCCTACTACCGCATCCGCTTCGACGACGGCGCCACCTTCGACTATTCCGGCGACCTCGCCGGCATGCGGGCGGAGGTCGCCAAGTTCTCGCCCGCCGACGTCGCCGGCTACGAGCGCTTCATGGCGCAGAGCGAGGCGATCTTCCGCGTCGGCTTCGAGGAGCTCGGCCACGTGCCCTTCGGCCGGATCCGGGACATGCTGCGGATCGCGCCGGACCTCGTGCGGCTCGGCGGCCACCGCAGCGTCTACGACGTGGTGGCGAAGTACATCCGCGACGAGCGCCTGCGGACCATCTTCAGCTTCCACCCGCTGCTGATCGGCGGCAGCCCGTTCCGGGCGAGCGCGATCTACTGCCTGATCGCCCATCTCGAGCGGCGCTGGGGCGTGCACTTCGCCATGGGCGGCACCGGCCGCCTCGTCGACGGCCTCGTCGGCCTGATCGCGGGGCAGGGGGGCGCCCTGCACTGCGACGCGGAGGTCGCCGAGATCACCGTCGCCTGCGGCGCGGCCACCGGCGTGCGCCTGGCCGACGGCACGACGATCGCCGCAGACATCGTCGTCTCGAACGCCGATTCCGCCCACACCTACCGCAATCTGGTCCCGGCATCGGCCAGACGGCGCTGGACCGATCGCAAGGTCGACAAGGCCCATTCCTCCATGGGCCTGTTCGTCTGGTACTTCGGAACGAAGCGGAAATATCCGGACGTCGCCCACCACACCATCCTGATGGGGCCTCGCTACCGCGCACTGATCGACGACATCTTCCGGAGGAAGCACCTCGCCGACGACTTCTCGCTCTATCTCCACCGGCCGACCGAGACCGACCCGATGCTGGCGCCGCCGGGATGCGACGCGTTCTACGTGCTCTCGCCGGTGCCGAACCTCGCCGGCGGCCAGGATTGGGCGGCGCTCGCCGAGCCCTACCGCCGCCGCATCGAGGCGTCCCTCGAGGCGACCGTGCTGCCGGGCCTCTCGGCCGAGCTCGTCACCTCGAAGGTGACGACGCCGCAGGATTTCCGCGACGATTTCCTGAGCTTCCGCGGCTCCGGCTTCGGGCTGGAGCCGGTGCTGACGCAGTCGGCGTGGTTCCGTCCGCACAACGCCTCGGAAGACGTGCGCAACCTGTTCCTCGTCGGCGCCGGAACCCATCCCGGCGCCGGCCTGCCCGGCGTCCTGTCCACGGCCCGCGTCCTCGATACGGTGGTTCCCGATGCGCGCGTCTTCGCCTGAGTCGCTTCCGGCCGCGTTCCTGGCCGCCCTGCGCCCGGCCTCGTCGCACGCGTCGGAGGCCGACCACGCCGCCTGCCGCGCCGCGATCCGGGCGGGGTCGCGCAGCTTCTACGCCGCCGCACACCTGCTGCCGCCGCGCGTCCGGCGCGCGGCCTACGGGCTCTACGCCTTCTGCCGGTTGTCGGACGATCTCGTCGACGACGCGGAGGCCGGCGCGGCGCCCGGGGCGGTGCTTCGGCTCGATGCGCGGCTCGCGCGCATCCATGCCGGCCACCCCGCCGACCATGCCGCCGACCGGGCGCTCGCCGACGTCGTCGCCGACCACGCGATCCCGCAGGCGCTGCCGGCGGCGTTGCTCGAAGGCCTCGCCTGGGACTCCGAAGGGCGGCGCTACGCGACCTTGAGCGCGCTCTGCGCCTACGCCGCCCGCGTCGCGGCCTCCGTCGCCGCGACGATGACGCTGATCATGGGCGTGCGCGATGCCGACGTGCTGGCGCGGGCCTGCGACCTCGGCGTGGCGATGCAGCTCACCAACATCGCCCGCGACATCGGCGAGGATGCGCGGGCCGGCCGCCTCTACCTGCCGCTCGACTGGCTCGACGAGGCCGGCATCGATCCGGACGCGTTCCTGGCCGAGCCGGTCGCGACGGACGCGCTGCGCGACGTGGTCGCCCGGCTGCTCGCCGCCGCGGACGTGCTCTACGCCCGCTCGGAGGCCGGCATCAGCAGCCTGCCGCTCGCCTGCCGTCCGGCGATCCGGGCCGCGCGCCTGATCTATGCCGAGATCGGTACGGAGATCGTCCGGAACGGGTTCGACAGCGTCACCCGGCGCGCCCGCGTCGGGGCGGGGCGCAAGCTGCAGCTGCTCGCCCGCGCCGCGCTGCCGCTCGGTGGCGGCACCGAGCGCGACGCGCCGAGCCTGCCCGAGACCGCCTACCTCATCGAGACCGTGCCGACGCGCACGCCCTTGGCCCGCCCCTGGTGGGACATCCCGGGCCAGGCGGTGCGGGTGCTCGAGATGATCGAGGCGTTGCGCGAGCGTGAGGCGACGGGGCGCGAGCCGGCGTGAGCGACCCGCTCTTCGCCGCCTTCGACATCGGGCTGGTCTTCGCGCTCGCCCTCGGGCTGGCGATCTGGCAGCTCGTCGCGCTCAGGCGCGGCATCCGGCGGGACCGCGCGGCGGCGAAGGTGGACCGCGGAGAGTAGCATCACCGACGGTTATTCCATCCGCGCTTTCCCTCCCCCCTCTGCGGGGGGAGGGAAGAGGCGCAAACCACACCGCCCCGGTTCACGCCATCGACGTCAGGATGCCCGGCCGGCGGCCGTTCCGCCGAGGTGGAACACCCGGTGGGGCACCAGCTCGCCGCGCTCGACGTCGCCCACCGCGACGAGGATGCCGCCGCAGGTCGCGAAGATCTTGCCCTCGACCGGCGCGTCGCGGCCGCGCAGGATCACCGACTGGCCGCGCATCAGGCGCATCGCCATGTCGCGCGAGACCGAGACGGAGGGGATCGCGTCGAGGGCGGTCTCGACCGGCATCAGGTGGGCGAGGCTGCCCTCGGGCCCGGCGGCGTCAAGCCCGGCGACGTTGCAGGAATCGGCCTCCGCGAACGGCCCGACCCGGGTGCGGCGCAGGGCCGAGACGTGGCCGCGGCAGCCGAGCATGCGCCCGAGGTCGCGCGCGAGCGCCCGGACGTAGGTGCCCTTGCCGCACTCGGCCTCGATCACCGTGCGGTCGGTCTCGTGCTCGACCACCGCGAGGCGATCGATCTGGACGGGACGCGCCACCAGCTCGACCACCTCGCCGTCGCGGGCGAGGTCGTAGGCGCGCTCGCCCTGAATCTTGATCGCCGAGTAGCGCGGCGGCACCTGCTCGATCGCGCCGACGAAGCTCGGAAGGGCGGCCTCGACCGCCGCGCGGGTCGGGCGGTCCTCGCTCGTCGCCACCGGGCGGCCCTCGGCGTCGTCGGTGTCGGTCTCGATGCCCCAGCTCACGGTGAAGCGGTAGGCCTTGCGGCCGTCCATCACGAAGGGGACGGTCTTGGTGGCCTCGCCGAGCGCGATCGGCAGGATCCCGGATGCCAGCGGATCGAGGGTGCCGGCATGCCCCGCCTTCTTGGCGTTGAAGGCGCGCTTCACCACCGCGACCGCGTGCGTCGAGGTCATGCCGACGCCCTTGTCGAGGATGACCCAGCCCGACACGTCGCGCTTCTTCGGCCGGTCGGGCCGCGGACCGCCGCGGGACGGGCGACGGCCCTCCTCGCTGCGGCGTTCGCCCGAAGACGGCATCTCGGGCGCGGAGACCGGATGCTCGGAGGTCGGGACGTCGTTCATGGAAACCTCGGTCGGCATCATGCTTTTTTACGTCAATCGGCGAAACGGAATCTGGATCGGTGCGCGCCCGCCTGCCGGTGCCGCGCCGCGATGGCGTCTTCGATCGGGTCGGGGCCGGCCCTCACGGGCGCCCCCCGCCGACCTCCGCGTCGTCCTCGTCCGGCGCTCCCTTGTCGAGGTCGCGCTGGACGCGCTCGTTGCGCAGCAGCGCGTCGATCCGCGCGGCCTCGTCGAACGTGTCGTCGCGCAGGAAGCGCAGCTCGGGGGCGAATTTGAGGTTCACCCGCCGGGCCACCTCCTGCCGGAGCGCCTTGCGGTTGCGCTCGAGCGCGGCGATCACCGGCGCCTCGTCCATGCCGCCGAGCGGCATCACGTAGGCGGTGGCGAGCTTGAGGTCGGGCGACATCCGAACTTCCGGCACGGTCACCACGTGGGTGCCGAGGACCGGATCCTGGATGTCGCCGCGCTGGAGCACCTCGGCCAGCGCGTGGCGCACGAGCTCGGCGACGCGCTGCTGGCGCTGGGTGGGGCCGTTCGGGTTGGGTTTCTGAGCCATAGTCTTCTGCGGTCCGGCACCGGGTCGTCGAGCAGACGAGGCAGGACTGGAGTACGAAAAAAGACGGCCGCGGCAGGAGCCGCGGCCGCCGTATCGATGCGCTGTCGAACGCGATCAGAGCGTACGGCGGATCTCTTCGACCCGGTAGCACTCGATGGTGTCGCCGGCGCGCATGTTCTCGAAGTTCTCGAACGCCATGCCGCAATCCTGGCCCGACGTGACTTCCTTCACGTCGTCCTTGAAGCGCTTCAGGGTCGAGAGCTTGCCCTCGTGGATCACCACGCTGTCGCGGATCAGGCGGACATGGGCGCCGCGCTGGACCACGCCGTCGGAGACGCGGCAACCGGCGACCTTGCCGACCTTCGAGACCTCGAAGATCTCCTGGATGAAGGCTTCGCCCAGGCGCTCCTCGCGGAGCGTCGGAGGCAGCATGCCCGACAGGGTCGCTTTGATGTCGTCCACGAGGTCGTAGATGATGTTGTAGTAGCGGATCTCGACGTCGTTGCGCTCGGCGAGCTCCCGCGCTTCCTTGTGGGCGCGGATGTTGAAGCCGATCACCACCGCCTTCGAGGCGGTCGCGAGGGTCACGTCCGACTCGGTGATGCCGCCGACGCCGGCGAGCAGGATCCGGGCCGAGACCTCGTCGTTGCCGAGCTTCTCCAACGCGCCCGAGATCGCCTCGACCGAGCCCTGCACGTCGCCCTTGATGATGACGGGCAGCTCCTTGCGGCCGGCGCCTTCCTTCAGGTCGCGCATCATGTCGACGAGCGAGCGATTGGCGCCGCCGGTGCGGGCGTTCTGGCGCTCGCGCTTCGTCCGGGCACGATACTCCGTGACCTCGCGGGCGCGGGCCTCGCTCGGCACCACGATCACGCGGTCGCCGGCATCCGGCGTGCCGTTGAAGCCGAGGACCTCCACCGGGACCGACGGTCC
>NZ_JAKSYF010000097.1:0-1458 GCF_022829745.1 Methylobacterium sp. E-016 | reverse complement strand
GCGGCCGATACATCATGCCGGCACAGCAACGTGCCCGGGCTCGAACGACAATCAAGCGGGGACGACGAACGATGAGCGGACAAGGGCAGAGCGTGGGCGCATCGGCAGCACGCAATCTATCGACCGCGACCGTCACGTCGGTCCAGAACCTCGCCAACACCCCGCGCTGGCTCTTGCGGCTGCTGCCCTTCGTCAACGTCGACGGCGGCGTCTACCGCGTGAACCGTCGCGCCGTGGTGCTGGCCAAGCCCGGCCGCATCGACCTCGCCTCGGACGGCAAGGGCCGCGCGATCAGCCCCGCCTCGCTGCGCGCGGTGCCGCCGTTCAGCCGCCTCGGCGATGCCGAGCTGGCCGCGCTGGCCGACCGCTTCACCGAGAGCCGGCACAATGCCGGCGAGACGATCTCGGAGGGCGGCGCGGGCGACCGCAGCCTGACGATCGTCGCCGACGGCACCGTCGAGCTCTCGCTGTCCGGCCCCTACAAGAACCGGCTGCGCTCGGGTCTCGCCACCCGCGGCGACTTCTTCGGCGACGAGACCCTGGTCGGCGGCAGCCAGCCCGCGCCCGCCGTCAAGGCGCTCTCGGCGGTGACCCTGCTCACCCTCGACCGCGCGGCCCTCGACGACGACGCGGTCAAGAACCGCATCGCGCAGTACGTCGAGGAGCGCGACCGCCTGAAGGGGCACACCAACAGCCACGGCGAGCAGGGCATCGAGCTGCTGGCCGTCCACACCGGCGCCCCGCGCCTGCCGACGACCTTCGTCGACTACGAGATCGATCCGCGCGAGTATCACCTCTCGACGATCCAGACGATCCTCAACACCCACACCCGCATCACCGATCTCTACTCGAACGAGATCGATCAGCTCCGCGAGCAGATCCGCCTGACGGTGGATGCCGTGAAGGAGCGCGAGGAGTGGGAGCTGCTCAACAACTCCGAGTTCGGCCTGCTCAACGAGGTCGGCGGCCGCCAGCGCATCCCGACGCGCTCCGGCCCGCCGACGCCCGACGATCTCGACGAGCTTCTGACCCTGGTCTGGAAGAAGCCCGCCTTCTTCGTGGCGCATCCCCGCGCCATCGCCGCCTTCGGCCGCGAGGCCACCCGCCGCGGCGTGCCGCCGGTCGTGGTGCACCTGTTCGGCGCGCCCTTCCTGACCTGGCGCGGCGTGCCGCTGGTGCCGAGCGACAAGCTGCCGATCGACACCGACCCGGCGACCGGCGCCCAGACCACCTCGATCCTGCTCTTGCGCGTCGGCGAGGGCGAGCAGGGCGTCGTCGGCCTGCAGAAGTCGGGCGTCACCGGCGAGATCGAGCCGGGCCTGTCGGTGCGCTACATGGGCACCAACGACCACTCGATCGCCTCGCACCTCGTCACCCGCTACTTCTCGGCCGCGGTGCTGGTCGAGGACGCGATCGCCCGCCTCGATAACGTGCTGCTCGGCAACTACCATGACTACG
>NZ_JAKSYF010000175.1:0-20191 GCF_022829745.1 Methylobacterium sp. E-016 | reverse complement strand
GGAGACGCGGGCGACGCCGCTGCGCTCACCCTGACGGCTTCGCGGCGTCGCCCGCTGCGTCACCGATCAATGGAAACCATGCCGCCAGTGGGTCCTTTTTGGACGCCGATCCCGGGTCCCTTTTCAACGCCGATTGACACCTTTGAGTTCTCCCGCCCATGTCACCCGTTCCTCGTGGGCCGATCACGGTCGCGAGCGAGGTCCGCCCATCGAGGTGCCAGCTGGGAACGAGCCTACGGCGGGAACGCGGGCGGTATCCTTGATCCAGCGCAAGGCTTCGTCCCGAGCCCCGATCTAGGGTCTTCGTGTCCCCTCGTTCGCTCGCAGGACGCGTCCCCTCACCAGGGGCTCTCGATGTCGCGAACGACCATGGAAGAACGTGCTTTCCGGGCGGGCATCACGAAACCGCGGTCAGCCGCGAATGCCGGAGAGATCTCGAAATGGTGGACGCGGCAATCGCCAAAAGCGATCCAAAAGACCTCTCGGTGGCGGCGCCTGCAGGTGGACGATCCGATCCTTCGCCGCCGGCCGAGCTCAAGCTCCTGTTCCTCCTTTCCTGGGTGCTCTGCGCGGTCTTCTACTTCTTCCAGTACGCGGTGCGGTCTGCGCCCGGGGTGATGCAGGCGGAACTCGCCTCGGCCTGGGGTGCCAATCACATCGGGACGATGATCTCGGCCTATTACGTCGCCTACGCTGTGATGGCCCTGGTCGCAGGCGTCCTGCTGGACCGGTACGGCGCCCACCAGACCATCCCGTACGGCATCGCCGTCGTCGGCCTCGGATGTCTCGTCTTCGCGCAAGGAAGCGAGGCGGCCGGCATGATCGGCTTCGTCCTTCAGGCGACCGGGGCGATCTTCGCCTTCGTCGGTTCGTCCTACGTGGCGGCCCGCTACCTGCCGACGCGCATGCTGGCGCTGTTCATCGGCCTCACGCAATGCCTGGGCATGGCCGGCGCGGCGTTCGGATCGAAGCCCGTTCACATGGCCATCGACCCGGCCGGCGGCTTCAACGTCCCCTGGCAGCATGTCTGGGTCGCCTTCGCCGCGATGGGCTTTGTCTTGGCCCTCGCGACTTGGTTCGTGATGCCGCGCGAGACCGGCGACAGCCCGAGCCACCATGCCGGGTTCTCGGTCTCCGCCCTGCTCCATCCGTTCAAGGTTATCTTCGGTAATCCGCAGAGCTGGCTCGCCGGCATCGTCGGGGGCCTTCTGTTCCTGCCCACCACCATCGGCGCCCTGGTCTGGGCCACGTCTTTCCTCCATGCCGGCGAGAACCTGTCGATGGCGGAGGCCGCGTCGGACGCGGCCATGGTGCCCATCGGCTGGGTCCTCGGCTGCCCGCTCCTCGGATACGTCTCGGACAGGCTCGGCCGGCGTAAGCCGGTGCTGCTGGGCGGCGCCCTGCTGATGCTCGCCGCGGGCCTGACGGCCATCTACGTCCCGGTGGGCACGCTGCCGCGCTACTCCGTGGCCCTCATCCTCGGCATCGCGTCCGGGGCGGCGATGATCCCCTTCTCGATGATGAAGGAGACAAACCCGTCGGAGGTGAAGGGCACCGCGGCCGGGGTGATGAACTTCCTCGTCTTCGTGACGACGGGGATCATGTCGCCGTTCATCTCGCACCTGATGCTACCGCGGCAGGGCGTACCCTTGACCCTGGCCGACTTCCAGACCGCCTTCCTGCCCCTGGTGGGCGGCGTCGTCCTGGCCTTGGTCCTCGCTCTGTTCCTCCGGGAGACCGGCACGGCCGAGCAGGGACCCCTCGCGCAGGACGGCACGAAGCCTTTCGTCTCAGTCCTGGCGCCCGCCTGAGCGGCTTCGTCCAAATGCCTTCTCCTCGAACGCCCTCACGCCCAAGGATGACCACATGGATGTCGCGGTCTTCAGCACCAAGCCGTACGACCGGCGCTTCCTCGACGCGGCGGTCGCGGGCCGCCACGCCCTGACCTACATCGATGCCCGGCTCGACCGGACCACGGCGGTCCTTGCCGGCAAGGCCCAGGTCGTCTGTGCGTTCGTCAACGACGCGGTCGACACCGCCGCCCTCAGAAGTAGAGGTGCGATTGGTCGCAGAGATCTGCCACACCGCCGGAACTCCTGTGGCCTGCGCGCCTTCAGACAGGACACGAGCGAGGGCACTATGAGTGACGACACAGCGACCAAGACGGAGGCCATCGGCGCTCAGCCGCCCGGTCATCCGCTCGATCCCTCAAAGGCGCCGCCGCCCCTGGCTGAGAGCGCGGGACCAACCTCGCCCGGGTTGCCCGATCCAAAGCCAGACCGCACGCCTGAGAGCGGCGGTTACGACGGCAAGCCGCCGTCCACTAGCTCGAGCAACTCGAAGGGCGGCTATGGGGCAGGTTGAGGCACGGAGTAGGTTCGCGACTCAAAGTCGTGAACCTGGCAGGTGAGGCGAGATCCGCGTCAGTTGCGTTCCTGAGAATTGGAGCACGGGAACGCAGCCCATGGTAGAGTCTAAGGCGCGAGCAGCCGTGTTGGTCGTAGAGGACGAGCCAGTCCAGCTCATGGCGATGGTTGCGGCACTGGGTGATGCCGGCTTCGAGGTGGCCGAGGCAACAGGCGTAGATGCTGTGGTTGCTCATCTCGACGCTCGACCCGAGATTGTCGCGATGATTGCGGACGTGGATCTGGCCGGCGAGCCGTTGACCGGGTTCACGTTAGCGAAAGCGGTCGCGGCACGATGGCCGGAGGTCGCGATCCTCATCGTATCCGGGTTGGCGTCGCCGACCGAGGATCAGCTGCCGATGGCTGCACAGTTTATGCGCAAGCCGTTCTCAGACGAAATGTTGGTCAAAGCCACGCGACGGATCATATCGGCGCGCGGCATGGAGCTTTGAAGGTCGCCTCGTCGGTTCGCCGATCGAGGCGACATCGAGCTACGCTGCTCAGGCGGCTGCGCGACCTGGCCGGCCCAAACCAATATGTTTTGCGAGAGCAGACCGGGCCTCCGAGTACGAGGCGGCCGTCGTCGGATAATCGTCCGGCAGTCCGAACTTCGCCCGGTAGCCGCGCGGGTCGAGCCCATGCTTCGTGAGGTGTCGCTTCAACGTCTTGTATGATTTTCCGTCGATGAAGCTGACGAGCCCGTCGGGCCGGATCGACTTGCGGATCTGTGCCGCGGTGGGCTTCTCAACTTCTTCGTCCGGGGTGCTGACACCACCAGCCGCTGTCACGCTCGCGATGCCATTGAGGGTCGCATGAACGGTGCGGATCAAAGCGGGAAGTTCAGTTGCCGGCACGCGGTTGTTGGACACGTAAGCCGCTACCAGTTCGCCCGCCATTGCGAGCATGTCAGGGTTTAACCCCAGGTTTTCTTGCGTCACTTCGATTATCCTGTATGTACGCTACTGGCGTGAGATCTACCGATCTCTCGTCCAAATCAAGGCATGACTCGCACAAGATCGTGCGATCCTGCCGTGACCTGTACGCATGATCGACGGATAAGGTTTCCAGGAGAAGGCAGCCCGGCGCCCCATCGGGGCGGTCCCAGCTGCTTTCACCACGCTCCGCGGCAGTGCGGCGTCACTCAGGTGCAGCCGTGGAGAAAGACTTCATCCGGAAAATGCGGTCAGCCGGGGCCGATGCGCATTAAAAAAGCCCCGGCCGCGTCTGCGGTCCGGGGCTCATTATCATGCGCAAGCCTGCGGCTGCTGTTCAGTACCCGTAGCCGTAGTACCCGCCGCACGAGCCTGGGCCATACCCATAGGCGCCGTACCCGTACGTGCCACCGTAACCGCAGTTTCCGTAGTAGCCGCCTAAGCCGTAGCCGACGCCCAGGCCAAGACCGACGCCCGCCAGACCGTAGCCAAGTCCCCGACCATATCCGCCGCGACCGTAGCCACCCGCGAAGCCGCGGCCGGCAAACCCACGTCCGACAAAACCGCCGCGGGGTGTGCCTATACCGCCGCGAAAGCCGCCGCCGCCGCCGCCGAAGCCGCCACGGAAACCGCCGCCACCGCCGTGGAAGCCGCCACCGCCACCGCCACCGCCGAAGCCGCGGGCATCAGCGGTCACCGGCGTGAAAGCCAAGGCTGCAATCAGAGCCGTTGACGCAAAAGCAATTTTCTTCATTCCGTGAACTCCATAGCCGACCCATCAGAATCGGCCTGTTATAAAGGAGCAACTGCTAGACCTTGCGATAGTTCTCGCGACAGCGTGTCCTACGACACACGAAAATGTATCGGAGTGTTTCTTAGGGCTTCGCTTGGCTTTGGCGTTCAAAGCTTGGTCTTAGAGCCTGATGGTGTCGCGGTTGGCTCCACCGTCGGGTGCGCGATCCGTAATCGGGTTGGGATGGCACCCAAATGAGGAGATGCATAACGCTCAAGCGACGGGAGTTCCTTTGGCACGACATAGTCCCCCCGCCGATGCGCTCAGCTCGGATATGACAGTGAGTTCGACCGGAATTTCGTAAAGCGGAGGTGCGTTTCCTATGCGTATGCCTTGACGATCTACCTCATCGGGTGGAGCGGTGGATCCTCTTGATGGAAGGGATCGTCGTGGACGAAAAACTCGAAGCTCAACCCTATAACTTCATCGAACTCGCCGCCGACCTCGTCGCGGCTTACGTGTCGAACAACAACGTGCCGGTGTCGGAGTTGCACAATGTGATCGCCAGCGTGCATGCGGCTTTGTCCGGTCTCAGCAATGGGGCGACTGCTGAACCTGCCGGCCCCGAGAAGCCGACCGCGGCACAGATCCGTAAGTCGATCACGCCGGACGCGCTGATCTCCTTCCTCGACGGCAAGCCCTACAAGACGCTGAAGCGTCACCTGACCGTGGCCGGCCTGACGTTGGAGCAGTACCGTGCACGCTACGGTCTGCCGTCGGACTACCCGTCGACCGCTGCAAGCTATTCCGCTCAGCGGTCCGAGCTGGCGCGCTCGCTTGGCCTTGGCCAGCAGAGGCGTAAAGCAGCTCCCAAGGCTGCCGCGGCCGACGAGACAGTCTCCGAGGCGCCCAAGACCCGTGGTCGGAAGCCCAAGGCCGCAGGGGCGTCCGGGGCGGCTCCGAAGGCACGCGGGCATAAGAAGGTCGCCGGGACGGCCTGAGGCCGCTCAGCGCCCCGTTCCGGCACACCGCGGCATCCGTCGCGGTGATGTGCTTCTAACCGAGTCCTGCCATCCTACACCCGGGCCACGTTGCGTATCGGCCTCGCTGGTGAGATCCCGGGTTCCCCCGTCCCGTGAACCGATCGGGGCGGGGCTGAACCGTCTGCTCCCGTGTGAAGGCTCGAAGTCTTCAACAGCATTGTCTTGCAAGGCAGCCCTCCCGTGCGCGCAGGCAACTGAGCGAAGCGTTGCACGTTGGTAATGGCGCTGTGTGCGCTTGAGGCATCCCATGTTGTTGATCGCGTCCCTTGTCGCCGGCACCTTCGTGCTCGCGAGTTCCTTCTCCCTGATCGCCGTCCTGACGGACTGAAGACACACTTGCGCCGCTCGGGATCAGGCGGCCGGGCAGAGTCGGCTCACACCTCAACTGCCCTGCAAGCTTTCCGCAAAATCGTCCGGCACCTCGCCGAACTGGCCAAGGATCGTCGCGCTCTCCAACTTCCCGGCCTCATCGTCGGCGACGATCTTCAGTGCCGCGATGCCGGACATCGCCTCGGCCTTCTTTACCGCGCCGTTCTCTGTCGGCGCCACCTCGCGGTCGCCGGGCACCAGGCGCTTCCGCTCGATGATGAAGGTCTGCCCCACGAACGTCGTCTTCGCGCCGATGGTGCGTCCCCTCAGCCTTGTCTCGGCGGTCGATTGTCGAGCACGTCCCTAAACGGCTTCGAGAGAACGTGCCGGCCCGTTCCATCGTAGACCTCAACCGTCCAAGTCGACCAATCGCGTCGCGTGCTGCCAAGCATCACGTCCAGGACGACGCGCTCGGCATGCGCGCGCATCAGCGCCCAGGTCGGCAGCCGCTTGCCCAGCCGATCGGCGATGAGGTCGTGCCCGTCCGTGCAGTGGAAGCGGTAAAGCGGTGTCGGCATTGGCCTTCTACCCCGCCCTCCACAGCATCCCACCGCTTCGCGCCCGGCTGTGATCGCCATGGTTGAACCGTCGATCCGCTTACTGTCTGTTCCTTGTATGTTCTTGGACAACTCGGAGCACCGATGCACCCCCAGCCCTACGAACCGCCTGTGGAGATCCGTTCAACCGAGGCCGAGGCGATCGCATGGGCCTACCGGCTGGTTGCATGCGGCGACGCCTGGGCCGCGCTGGTCCGGGCGATCGAGGACGCGCTGTCCGACCTTTCGGAGGCCGAGCGCCGGACCGAGCAACGCGACCGGCTGATCTCGTACGGCTACGTCCGAGCTGGCGTGGCCGCGGCGCCGGCGAGCGACGCCGCGTGAGCCCCTACGCGGTCGATGAACTGATCCTCGGCAGCACGGATGCCGTCCGCGTGCCGGTCATCGGGCAAGCACTCTGCGCCGGCTTCCCGTCGCCCGCCGACGACTTCCTCGAAGGCGCGCTCGAGCTGCCGCGCTGGCTCGTGCCGAACCCGCCGGCGACCTTCCTGATGCAGATCCGCGGCGAGAGCATGCGCGGCGCCGGCATCCACGACCGCGACCTCGCCTGCATCGACCGCAGCCTTCGGGCCGAGGACGGCAGCGTCGTCGTCGCGGTGGTCGACGGGCAGCTCTCGTGCAAGCGCTACCGGATGGCCGGCAACCGGGCCCGCCTCGACTTCGACAACCCGGAGATGCCGGCGTTTGCCGTCGACGAGTACGGCGAGGTCGAGATCTGGGGCGTGCTGCGCTTCTCGATCCGCTGGCACCTCGCCCGCGGGCGACTGTCGTGAGTGGTCCGGCGCCGCGGCTGCGCGACCGGATCGGCGGAGGGCGCGCCATCGCGCTCATCGACGGCAACAGCTTCTACTGCTCGTGTGAGCGCGTGTTCGACCCGAAGCTTTCCGGCGTTCCGGTGATCGTGCTGTCCAACAATGACGGATGCGCCATCGCCAGGACGGCCGAGGCCAAGGCGCTCGGCATCCGCATGGGCGAGCCCTGGTTCAAGATCCGAGAGATGTGTCGGATGAAGGGCGTGCGGGTATTCTCGTCGAACTACACCCTCTATGGCGACATGAGCGCCCGGGCGAACGCGGTCTACCGCGACTTCTCCTCCATGGTGGAAATCTACTCGATCGACGAGAGCTTCCTCGACCTCTCGGACGTGCGGGCCGATCGCCGCGTCGCGCTGGCCCGCGATCTGCGCGCCACGGTGCGCGCCTGGACCGGCATCCCGACCTGCGTCGGCATCGGCCCGACCAAGACCCTGGCCAAGCTCGCCAACCACATCGCCAAGCGCATCGCTCCGCTCGACGGCGTCTGCGACCTCACCGATCCGGCCGAGTACGACCACTGGCTCTGCCGCATCCCGGCCGGCGAGGTCTGGGGCATCGGCCGCGCCTCGCTCGCCAAACTCGAAGCCATGGGCGTCGACAGCGTGGCCGATCTCGCCGACCTCGACCCCCGCCCGGTGCGCAAGGCGCTGACGGTGGTGGGCGAGCGCATCATCCACGAGCTGCGCGGCCTGTCCTGCCTGCCGCTCGGCGCGCTGCCGGCCCAGCGCAAGGGTTGCGCGGTGACCCGCTCGTTCTCGACCCGGATCGAGGACCGCGCCACGCTGGAGCAGGCGGTCTCGGCGCACGCCACGCGGCTCGGCGAGAAGCTCCGGCGCGAAGGGCTCGCCACGAACCACGTCTCGGTGTTCTACCATACGAGCGAGCACGACCGGGGCGCACCGATGCGCTCGGTCTCGACCACGGTGACGTTGCCGGAGGCCACGAACGACACGCTGGCGCTCATCAAAGCCGCCCGCCTCGGCGTGGCGAGGACTTGGCGCGAGCCCGGCGACCGGCCGTGGCGGTTCAGCAAGGCCGGGATCGTGATCACCGACCTGATGCTGCTCGACGCCAGCCCACGCGCTCTGATCGGGCAGCTCGACCGCGCGCGCTCCGGCCCGCTGATGGCGGCGATCGACGCCTGCAACGCCCGCTTCGGCCGCGGCAGCGTCGTCCCCGCCCGCGCCGGCCTCGTGGAGAGGCGGACGTGGAGCACGAAGTTCGAGATGCGCACGCCGCGCTACACGACGCAGGTCGGCGAGCTGCCAATCGCGGTGGCCGGCTAATGGAGCGCCTGTGCGACCTCCGCGGGCGCCGGCTCGTGGTCGAGTGCCCGCCGTGCAAGCGGCGCGGCACCTACGACTTGGCTCGCCTCCGGCAGCGGTTCGGCGAGCACGCCGACCTCTACGACGTGTATCTCCGCCTGACCCAGACGTGCGGTCATCAGCAGGCGGTCGGCACCCGGCAGTCGAACCAGTATGGCCGGACGTGCCGCGCCGCGTTCGGCGTCGAGGGCGGGGACGGGCGCACGGGCTTGCCGTCGCGCACCTGAGCAACGCCCTATGCCGAAGTGTGCAACCTCGACCGCCTCGCGGTTGACAGCTACGATCTCGTCCTCGACGGCGTGGTCGTCGGCAATGTGGTCCGGGAGGTCTCGGCCGATGGCGGTCATCGTGCCTGGCACGTGGAGCTGCTCGACGACCCGCCGCCTGATCGCCGCCCGAGCCCATTTCGTGAGATCGAGCACACCTCTCCTACGCTTGATGCCGCGACGGCATAGCTCGGCGGCGCGGTGGTCTCAGGTTCTCTTGAGGCAGCGTAGCGCACGAAGGGGAGGATCGGGCTGAGCCTCGGCATCGTCCTCTCGGCGGTCTTGCGCAACGCCGGGGTGCAGCGCGATTCAACTTCCAAAGGATGAGACCCCTTTGCCTCGTTCTTCCCCGGCTAGGCCCCGCTGGGCCCGGCCGAGGCGGGATCATCACGTCGCAGCCACAGCGTTGCTAGGCAAGGTCAACGACGATATCGCCCAGTTCGTCCTTGAGGCAGGCGTGGACGCGACGCAGCCATAGCTGGGCTTCAGCTTCGCCGGCTCTGGCCTCCTCGGCTTGCTTCTCCGCGAGCTTGGCTCGGGCTTCCGACAGACGGGCGAGTTCGTCGGCCTTGTCGGCTCGCAGTGTCGCAGCCTTAGCTGCCGCCTCCGCAGCTTGCGCACGCCGCTCGGCATCCTCGGTCTGCTTCACGCTCCGTCGGATGATCGACTGGGAGCGAAGCGAGACTTCCTGAGCAAAATCGCGTGCCCGGCGTACACGCGCTCCAACATCTCGGATTAGGTCGAGCGCGGCGGGCCAATCGACGACTGTCGGCTCGGCGAACGTCTCCTGCGAACCCGGCATGCTGGGCTCGGCGAAAAGGGGCACGACCTTCTTGCCCGACGTAACGTCGGCAGCCCATTTCGTGCTGCTGCGTGCAGCATCGCTGGGTTCGGCCTCGTCTCCGTCCTGGCGCGCATCGACGGTCCGGCGCTGAGCGTTGATCGACATCAGGCGGTCCGCTTCGCAGACGCTTCGACACTGAACTCGTTCGCGATCGTGTCGTAGACCCGCGACAGCCACTCTTCCGCAATGCGCGCGCGCTCCTCCGCCGCCTTCACACGCTCGTCGGCGGCATTGAGCAACACGTCGGCGCGGCTCTGGATGTCGGCGGTTCGCGCTTCGGCGGCGCGAACCCGTTCAGCGGCCAGCTTGAGATCCTCGCGGGCGCGTTCCAGCAGCTCCTGGACCCGCTGCTCTTGTTCCTGCACCTGGGCCTCGACCTCGCGCGCATGGGTCGCCGCATGCCGAACGCGGTCGATCAGCAGCGACCAGTCCTGCGGCGACGACCGGCGCGTCGGCGGCTGGCCGCCGCCGATGTCATCGAGGGGGCCGACCAGCCGCAACACCTTCGAGAGCTGAGCGTCGGACCCCGGTTCGCCGACCGGGACGTCCAGCGGCGAGAGGCTTTCCCAAGAGAACTTCTTCGCCGGGTCCATTGGACTATCTCACTATTTGCTTAGGCTCGGACCACGCCAGCCTGCTCAGTTAACAGATCGTTCGCAATGGTTAACAGAAGCTTAACGCAGTGGCTATCGCTGATGTCGCGGGCGTTCGCGTCGTCGGCGTTGTCAACTTAGTCGAAGGCGACCGCCATCCACTGCAGCAAAGCTTTCTCGACGGCTCGCTCCAGCCGGCCTGCGTGAAGTCGCTATGTTTAGGATGGCTTGGTACTGAGCGCCCCTTGAAGCCATTCACAGAACCGAAACATAGAGGCAGAAGCCTTCGCCTTGCTGTGTCGGGTTTGCCACAAGGCGGGCTTAAGTGGATCGGTCCGTTTCGAGGGCCGCCGCCGGCGCCCGTGGCATCCGCTTGCGGGCGTCCGTTCCGCCGGCCGCCCCGGTGACCTCGACGGGGGCTCTGCGTCGCTTGGGACGGCTGACAGCCGGCGCCTGCTCACCATCAACGGCAGCTCCCTTGTGGCCGAGATCGTCATCGCGCGACGTGGGCGCCGCCGCCGCAGATGTCAGCGCGATCGCCCACTGTACATCGGAAAGCATTCAACGTTCCTTATAAGAAAAAAACGAACAACCCATCCATGAGAGGACGCAATCTCATCCGAAAATTTCTGCGCGCATTCGACTAGACGTCGAAACTGGACGCTTGAACGAGCTTGAATCAAAAAACAACGCTCGATGTCAATCCGAATGTTCCCGCCGCATTTGGGATTCGCCTTTAATAGATTTGCGTGATATAAATCTACTTATGCCTATAATAGGCATTTAATGCGTATAGGATCGTCTTCGCGATGGCATGGTCATCTTTTCGGAACGTGCTGTCATCGCCGTCGACTGGCTCGTCGCTGAAGGATGCGCCGGTCGATGAGGTATCGAGACAGCCCAAGCCTGACATCGCCCTGCCCAAAGCGAACCTCGATGCGTTCGATAGCGCAATGAAACGGACGAGCGCCGCGCGCGCGGAGAAGCCATTGTCTCTCGACTCGATCGGCCAGCGCGATGAGGTCGTAAGGCAGCGCATCAATGCGATGATGGATCGCCTGGAGGACTTGAGGACATTGGAGGAAGATTTCTCCTCCATTCTCGAGCCGATCATCAGTATTAGCGATGAACTGCCTCGCGCAAGCATGCGCATCGCCGAACTCGAGACGTCGCTTGCGCAGGAATTCCAATCGAGCCGAACGATCAGGCTCGAAGTCGCGGAGCTTCTCACCCGGTCGGCCGGTCTGGCCACCGAGCTCTCCGATGCCCTCGCGCGAGCCGATCGATCTGAGAACCAGTTGCGCGCCGCGGACGCTACGATCGCCGACCAGCGTGTCGAGATCCGCGACAAAGCGCTCTCCATCGAAAACATGGAGCGGCAACTCTTCGCTGAAGCCGAACAGGTGAAGGCTTTGAGCGGCGAGAACAAAGCCCTGCGGCTGGAAGCACAGGCCGCCGACAGCGCGCTCGCACGATCGGAGCATGAGCTGCTCGGCGCCCGCGAGAGCCTTGGTGTCCTCGATGCGGACAACCGCCGCATGACGACGCTCAACGAGGAGCAGGCCGTCCAGCTCTCGGAACTGGAGAGCCGCCATCGAAGCTTGGAGGCTCTGGCTGAAGTGGAGCGCCATCGCTTACGGGCGGCCGAGAGCCAGCTCGCGAGCGAGGTCGCCGCGCGAGAAAGGAACGAGGCTCAACACGAGACGGACCTCAGCTTCTTGCGGACCGAGCGCTCAGGATTGGCCATGAAGCTCGAAGCCGCGACCAATCGAGCGGAATCGAACGAGCAGCTGCTCGGCCAGGCACGCAACCAACTCCGTGAGAAGGATGAGGCGCACAGGATCGCGGATCGCAATTTCAAAGAGGCTAGCATCGCGCGTACCACTGCGGAGAGGCGCTTGGACTCCCTTCAGACCGATCTGGCGCGTCAGACCGAACGGTTCCTCGACATGCAGCGGTTGCGCGGTGAACTCGAATCGCGCTGCGACATGCTCGGCAAGGCGCTGGCTGCCCGAGAGGCGGCGGTCGAGCAAGCCGGCATTCGCAACGCTGCCCTCGTCGAGCGCATCGAGCAGATGACCCATCGTCAGGAAGCGGCGCGCGCCGAGTTCGAGTTGGCAAACCGGCGGTTGACGGAGGACTTGCAGAACGAGCGCTCGGAGCGCGCTCTGGTCCAAGGCGCCTTGGACATCGCCCGGGAAACGCGTGTATCGCTTCAGAAGCAGTACGAAGTCCTCAAACGCTCGGGCCGAGGATGGCGGGCCGGGGAAGAGGATGCGTCTCCGGTTGGTGCCGAGCCAACGTCGGAGCCCGTCAGCAACGTCCGGCCGTTCAACGCAGCCGTTCAAAATTAACGATCAAATATTTATTGCGGAACAAGGTTTAGGATGAGCGATCCCGCCTCCAAAGACATGCCGTTCTCTACGGGTCAGTCGATGATGCTTCGTGCATGGCAATCGAACGCGACGAAGCCTGGAGAAAAGGTCGTCAGCTTCCTCCCCTCATCGGAAGGTGGGTCTGGAGCAATGTCGGCAAACCCGGAGAATGCAGGAGGGCCGCCCCTGAGGGAGTGGTCGGCCGCCGTCGATCTCATCGAAGAGGCGAGCGAAGCGATCCGCATCGGTGAGCAGCGAGCTGCGGAATTGGAAGCCCAGCTTACGCATGTCACCACCCAGGCATCGGAGGAGATGCGCCGTCTGAATCAGCAGATCTCGCTCACGGAGCAGAAGCTTTCTCGTGCCGAGGAGCGCGCGCGTCTGGCCGAAAGCCGGGCCCACGAAGCTGAGGCGTGGCTCGTCCGGCTTCACGACGCGGCAATCACGGCTTTCGGATCGAGGGCCGCACAGAAAGCCGCGTCCCTCAATGGCGAACCCTCTGACTGAAACGGACTCGGTGCAGTGTTCAGGTCGGACCCGACGTCCTCGTTTACGGCTACTTCCGCCGATCATGCTCAGGTGGGCTCGTCGAGCCTTGCTACACCGTTGCATTTTGCCAAGGTCAACCCGGGTGTCGTCCTTGAACTGATTGCGCAGGCCGAGACAGAAATTACCAGTTTCGAGCTTTGGCGCAACAAGATCCATTCCGATGCGTGCCTGCTGCTCGCTCGCATCAAGCAGGAACGCCTGGACTACGCCACGCAAATCAGGAACCTCGACCATGAGGTCAGGGTTTTACAGGAGAAATCCACCGAGGCAGAGCGTGTCGCCTATATGGCGCTCGTTGAGCTGGACGGCGCACTCCGTCTCTGCGAGATGGCAAATGCAAGAATTCTAGAAGCTGAAGAAAGGGCAGAAGCTGCCGAGAGGCGCGCTGAAAGCGCCGAAGGTTGGCTCGAGAAGGTACAGGCCGCCATTACGTTCGAATTAATAGATCAGCCGCGCGAGCGCCATGGCGGCGAATGAACGCTTCATCAAATTAAGAGATTTATACAAAAACCATCATTCGTCTCTATCTTGCCTGTGGTCATTTTGAAGGCCGGCATCAGATAACGTGTTTTAAGACTGGCTTCTCTGAAAATTCTGCCACGATAGTTTCCTGGACCCGCGCCAGCCACTCCTCGGAGATACGCGCACGCTCCTCGGCCGCCAGCAGTTTTTCGTCGGCAGCCTTTAGCAAGGCGTCGGCACGGCTCTGGATATCGGCAGAGCGTGCCTCGGCAGCTCGGACACGCTCAGCGGCATCCCGGACATCCTGCCGGACACGGTCGAGCAATGCCTGAACGCGCAATTCCTGTTCCTGAGCCTGCGCCTCAATATCACGAGCATGCTGGGCCGCCTGACGAACCCGATCGATTAGTTTTGACCAATCCTCAGGTGGCGAACGAGGGTCGGAGGTAATCTCCGTTCCAACGCTGTCGAAGTGACCGACAAGCGGTAGCACTTTCGTGATATGAGTGCCGACAGCATCCCCTTGATTAGACGCATCGAGAGCTGAGAGGTATCCGAAAGGGAATCTCTTCACCGGTTTCATGGAGCTCCTTGGCGCGACGCGTGCGCCATTTAGATAGGCCGCGATTATTGATGATAGTAAATTTAAACTATCTAGTGTCCGGTTTGCAAGTCACGGCGTCCTAGCTCCGGCCGATCTCCACACAGCTCTCCCAGCCTTGCGCCGTGCCAAGACCTTCCGCTGCCGATGGAGCTTGACCTTCAGCATGGGACCCCAGCGCCACGCGTTCTCGATAGCGCGGAAGACCCTCTCCTGTCCGCCCATCGATCGGCCAACTCGACCGAGAGCGCTCCCGGCCGCTGATGGCGGCGATCGACGCCTGCAACGCCCGCTTCGGCCGCGGCAGCGTCGTCCCCGCCCGGGCTAGACTCGTGAGAAAACGGACATGGAGCACGAAGTTTGAGATGCGGACGCCGCGCTACACGAGCCAGGTCGGCAAGTTGGCGATGGCGCACGCGCGACCGGCGGTATGGCGGGCCGTCGCAGCAGGGTCGTCTTGTCGTGAAGTGCGCACCTTTGAGGTGGCGTCCCGGGATTTCCGGGGTCATTCCGCGGCTTCAGCGCGCCCCTCATCGACATCCGCCTCATCGTCGGCGTCGACACCTTCCTCCAGCTGCTCCTCGTCGTCCGTCGCCGCCTGCGGGGTGATCCCAAACCGGGCGGCGACGTCGGGTGCGAAGCGCAGCAAATCGGGGCGAAGACGCAGGAGGCTGAGGTCCTTGGATTTCCCTTCCAGCATCACGTCGAAAACCAATCCCTCGGCCATCCGCATGAACGTCGCGAACTCGAAGGGGTTGGTGAAGTCGGCGTGACCCGTCCAGACGGGGGGCCGCAACACCGTCTTCACCCGTGCCGTCGCCTTGATCGGCGCCTTCAACACCTCCTTCGACTTACCCCTGGCTTTTCCGGCCTTGGCCGCCTCTCGTTGCTTGGGGGTGATCTTTTGCTTGATCTCGCGCAACTCGGTGCGCGGCGAGGAGAAATGCATTTTCGGGCGGACGCCAGCGGGCCACGTCGCAAGGAAGCGCTCGAAGGTCTCGCGCATGTCCAGCCGCTCGGGATTGAGGCACCAGAAATGCTGGTAGTCGAAAATCAACCGCACACCGGTACGCTCGTGGATCCAGAGCACGTCCGCCGCCGAGAAGCGCAGGTCATCATTCTCCAGCACCAGACGGCGCTTCACGTGCTCCGGGCAGAGGTTCCAGCCGTCGACCCAACGCGCCCGGCTCGCCTCGTGGTCGTCGTAGACGCCACCGACATGGGTGATCATCACCGCCTCGTCGTCCAGCTCCATCCGGTCCAGCATCTCGGCTTGGCTGGAGAGATCCCAGATGCTCTTCTTCGTGAGCTCGGGGTTCGGAGCGTTCAGCAGCACGTACTGCGAGGGATGGAACGACAGCCGGATGTCGTAGGCCCGGGCCTTTGCGCCGAACGCCCGCAGCTCGGCATCGCTCTCCGCCACCGTGTTGTGAAACCGGGGCATGTCCGGGTGGGTCGCATAAGGCGCGATGTCCGACGACATCCGGTACATGTCAAGGTTCTTAGACTTGAGGTAGTCCAGGACGTGGTCCAGCAGTTCGAGGGAGCACTTGAGGTGCGGATCCTTCTGCCAGCGCCGGGTGTCCTGCGACTTCAGGTCTGGCCGCCCCATCACCTTGACGGGAAAGCCCAGCCGCAAAGGACGATCATTGCCGGTCATGCCTGCACCTGTGCCTGGGGAAACCCGAGTCCCTGGATGAAGTCGTTCCAGTCGGCGTTGCGCAGCGCCCCGCCTGTCGCCTGGGCGTGGCCGTTGCCGTAGCGCCCGTCGGCGTTGGCCGGACGATGCTCGGCGAGGAAGGCGATGAGATCGCGCCCGCTGGCCGACCGAGCGGCGAAATGCACCCAGCCGGGGCGATAGCCCGCGTTCGCGGCGATCACGATCTTGTTCTTCAGGCGCCCCCGCCATTGCTGGGCGATCAGGGGATGGATCTGGCACGGGGAGTCGAGCGATATCAGCGCGACGTCGCCGCCGATGGCGGGCGGCACGCGCTTGGCCGTGTCCATGGCCGCCCGGACCTCGGTCTTGGCCGCGTGCAAAGCTAACGCATCGGCATCGTCGCCCTTGGTGATGCGTTTTGGGCCATCCGATGCCAGCAGAAGTCGTAACGCCGGCCCTGCGTCGGCCGCCGCGGTTCGGCGGGGGGCGTTGACGAGCGACGTGGCATCGCGAAGGGCTGTCTTGCCCCAGCGAGCCTGGGCCTCGGCGATCTCCGGGAAGTCGAGGCCCTCGGCCATGTCGCCGATCAGGCCCACCGCCGCCAGCCATAGCAGGTCGGCCTGGTCCCCCATGGCGCCAACGGCCCACCAGGCAAGCAGGGCGGTGGTCGGCTCAGGGGCGAGGCCGTTCCCGCTGATCGTGATCGCGTCCCTCGGTTCGCCGGTCGGGACGTGGTGGTCGATGACGAGTGTCGGGCAGCCCGACAGCACGGGGTCGGCTCGGGTGCCGAGGTCGGCCAGGATCAGTCCGCCGGGCTCGTGCTCGCCCAGCCGGTCGGCGACCTGGGGGTCCCACGGTGACTCCCCCTTACCGACAACGAGCGATACCGCCTCCCATCCCGCTTGCCGGAGGGCTCGGACCAGTATGGCGGCCGCGGTCAGACCGTCCGCATCGAAATGGCTGACGATCAGGATGGGCTTCTCTTTGTTGAACTTGGCGAGGGCGGCCTTCATCGCGTCCCGTGCCGACCCTCGTGTATCGCCATGCGATGACAGGCTTCCGACCATTCGAGACCTCACTGACCCACCCGTCATTTCATACCCCATGGCCCCGTTCGAAGGCCGGCCCCGAAATCCTTTGATGCAAGCAAGAGATGCGCATCGCCCGGCGAGGCAACGTCCGAGTTTCGGAACCGATGGCAGGCAAATCAGAGAATTCTGTTCAAAGATTCCATTGCCCGGGGTGCAAGCGCACAGGCGATCGGCCGTCGGCACCATACGGCCCCTCAAACGGCATCGGCCTCCTGATGTCCGGGGTCGGACGATGTTAGGATCTGGTCGGAATCACGTCGAAGGGCTCTGGGAGCCATGCCTGGTTCGGCCTGCCGGTTTCCCGGCAGCTGCGATGCCCTTGGACCGGGAAAGCCCTGTCGCCACTGTATCGCGGCCGCGATTGCGCAACGTGCCGCCAGTCTCCGTGAACGCATCGCCGCGAACCGAATGGAAGGACGGCCGCCATACGCCAACCGACCGGAACAACCCTCGAATCCAGATCGATCGCTTCATGGTTCGCGCATCGGGTTAGCAACCGCAGCGAAAGCGGCCGCCGGAGAGTCGGATTGTCGGTCAAGAGCGTCGACCGGCGAGGTCGGTCACACGCCGGGTCAAGCGGTCTTCCGGGTTTTGCCGGCCAAAGCCTTGCCCGAAATGCGCTTCCTCGAAGGCGTCGAGGTCTTCGCCTTGGTCTTCCGCGGCTGCACCTTCGCTGATCCCTCCCCATTCTCGCACCTGATGCTGCGCTTAAGGGCCTCCATCAGGTTCACGACGTTACCGGAGTTCGGCGCACCGGCCTTCGCCTTGCCCTTGCTCTTGCCCTTCGCGGGCTTCGGTGCCTTGCCCTTCACCAGGGCGATCAGCGCCTCCTCGTAGCGGTCCTCGAACTTCGACGGATTGAACTTTCGGGTGGAGCGCGCGATCAGCTCCTCGGCGAGCGCCCGCATCTCGGCCGTGGGATCGCCGTCGGGCATGTCCTCGAAGTAGGCCGTCGGCGAGCGGACCTCGTCCTGGTATCGCAGCAGCGTCGCGAGCAGGCCCTTGCCGTACGGTTCAAGCAGGACCACCCGCTCGCGCTTGTAGATGACGATGCGGCCGAGCCCGGCCATGCCTTTCTTCCTCATCGCATCCCGGATCACGGCGAAGGCCTCGCGCGAGACCTTGTCCTCGGCCGCCAGGTAGTACGGCTTGTCCAGGTAGCGCTCGTCGACCTCCGCGCGCCTGCAGAACGCCTCGATGTTGATCGTGTGCGTGCTCTCCAGGGCGATCTCGCTGAGCTCGTCGTCCTCGATCGGCACGAGGTCGTCCTTGGCGATCTCGCATCCCTTGACCTGATCGTCGCGATCCACGGTGTCGCCGGTCACGGAGTCGACCATCAGCTGCTTGAGACGGTTGCCGGTCTCGCGGTTGATCGTATGGCACTTCAGCTCCCTCGACGAGCTGACTGCCGGATACAGTCCGACCGCGCAGGAGACGAGTGAAAGTCGAAGATGACCTTTCCAGTTGGCGCGGGCTGCCACGTCCGTCTCCTGTGTCCGTCGAAGTATTTCCGGCCGCCGATGCCTTCGCGCCGCGAAGGTCGGGAGCTTGACGGTTCAACGAGAGTCCAACTCGACTCGTTCCTCCACAGGCGCAGCTGTGGATAACCTGCCCATTATTGTAGATGGCCCTGTCGAAGGAGTCGGCCCAGGAACCCGAACGGGCCGTTCCGGTTCTCACAGGACGATGACCGAGCTGCTCAGATCCTATCGGGACAAGCGGGATTTCGAGGCCTCGCCCGAGCCCAAGGGCAAGCGCGGCCGCAAGGCGGCGAAGGCGCGGTTCGTCGTCCAGAAGCACGACGCGCGGCGCCTCCACTACGACCTGCGGCTCGAGATGGACGGGGTGCTCAAGAGCTGGGCGGTGACGCGCGGACCGAGCCTGTCGCCCGCCGAGAAGCGGCTCGCGGTCCAGACGGAGGATCACCCGGTCGACTATCTGGCCTGGGAGGGCGCGATCCCGAAGGGCCAGTATGGCGGTGGGACCATGATCGTCTGGGACACCGGTTCCTGGGAGCCCATGGGTGATCCGTCCGTTGGACTGGCGAAGGGGCACCTCGAATTCGCCCTGCACGGCGAAAGGCTCGTGGGCCGATGGCATCTCGTGCGCATGAAGGGCCGCGGCGGCGAGAAGAAGCAGCCCTGGTTGCTGGTGAAGGCCGACGACGAGCACGCCCGCCGCGACGGCGACATCCTCGTCGAGCACGAGGCCTCGGTCCTGTCGGGCCGGACCAACCGGGATCTCGCCGAGGGCGGGGTCGTCAGAGCCGATCATGCGGCCCGCGCCGAGGTCGCCGCCGAGAGGAGGACGAAGCCGCCCGCGAGCCGCTCCAAGGGGGCCCGCCAGGCGATCCTGCCGCCCTTCGTCGAACCCGCGCTCGCGACCCTCGTCGACGACGTACCCACCGGCGACGGCTGGCTGTACGAGATCAAGCACGATGGCTACCGCATGCAGGCCCGCATCGACGGCGGCTCGGTGAAGCTTCTGACGCGCTCGGGCCTCGACTGGACCGCGAAGTTCGAAGCCGCGGCCCAGGCCCTGAAGGGTATGAAGCTGCCCTCGGCCCTGATCGACGCCGAAATCGTCGTCGAGACGGAGAGCGGGGTCTCCAGCTTCTCCGCCCTGCAACAGGCGCTCGCCGCCGGCGATACGGGATCGGCGGTCGTCTACGCCTTCGATCTGCTCTACCTCGACGGCAGGGATCTGCGTGCCCTGCCCCTGACCGAACGCAAGGACCTGCTGCTGCAGGTCCTCGACGACGCCCCGCCGGGCGGCCCCATCCGGTTCAGCGAGCATCTCATCGCCGATGGCGAGGCCATGGCGCGCCACGCCTGCAGGCTCGGACTGGAAGGCATCGTCGCCAAGCGCGCTGACGCGCCCCACCGCTCGGGCCGGACCGATGCCTGGCGCAAGATCAAATGCAGCTTGTCGAAGGAGTTCGTCGTCGCCGGCTACATGCCGTCGACCACCGCGTCCAGGTCCGTCGGGTCGTTGATCCTCGGGATGCACGAGGACGGCACCCTCGTCCACGTCGGGCGGGTCGGCACCGGCTTCCGCGACGCGGTTGCGCGGGATCTCTGGACGCAGCTGGAACCGCTGCGCATCCCGGCGGCGCCCTTCGCGGCCGAGCTGCCGCCGCCGGCGCGCCGCAACGCCCGCTGGGTCGAGCCCCGGCTCGTCTGCGAGGTCACGTTCCGCGGGTGGACGGGCGACGGCCAGCTTCGGCACGCGTCCTTCAAGACCCTCCGGAGCGACGTGCGGCCTGAGGAGGTCGTACGGGAGAAGGGGGCCGCGGCCGCGAAGCCTCGTAAGCGGAAGCCGCCGGTGAAGGCCACGCCGCTGACGCATCCGGATCGCGTGCTCTGGCCCGACGTCGGCCTGACCAAGGAGGGTCTCGCCGAGTATTACGAAGAGGTTGCCGACCGAATCCTGTAACTGGGGCAGATCACCGGGCGGTGGCGTTTTGCGGTTTGGCTCGGGCGTGATTCAACATGCGGCATGGCGCTGCCGGATCCCGATGGTTTGGATGCCCTTTCGCTGAGCGAGCTTCGCGGGCTTGTCGTGGGCCTGA
>NZ_JAKSYF010000170.1:0-29985 GCF_022829745.1 Methylobacterium sp. E-016 | reverse complement strand
GGCACGTACCGCTTCTTCGAGCCCGAGATGGACGCGCGCATGCAGGCGCGCCGCCGGCTGGAGCTCGACATGCGTCAGGCGCTCGCCCGCCGCGAGTTCCAGCTGCACTACCAGCCGCAGATGCAGCTCGACGGCGATCGGCTGATCGGCTGCGAGGCCCTGATCCGCTGGAAGCATCCCGAGCGCGGGGCGGTCTCACCACTGGACTTCATCCCGCTGGCCGAGGAGATCGGCCTGATCGTGCCGATCGGCGACTGGGTCATCCGGCAGGCCTGCCGCGACGCGATGCACTGGCCGGCGCACATGGCGGTGGCCGTGAACGTGTCCCCGGCCCAGTTCAAGAGCGACCGCCTGGTCGAGACGATCATGTCGGCGCTTGCCGGCTCGGGCTTGCCCGCCCGGCGCCTGGAGGTCGAGATCACCGAGGGCGTGCTGTTTCAGGAGAACGAGAAGACGCTGCGGACGCTGCATCGGCTGCGCGAGCTCGGCGTCCGCGTGTCGATGGACGATTTCGGCACGGGCTACGCCTCCTTGAGCTACCTGCGCTCGTTCCCCTTCGACAAGATCAAGATCGACCGCTCCTTCGTGAAGGACCTGTCGAGCAAGCCGGACGGCGACGCGATCATCAGGGCCATCGCGGGCCTCGGCAAGAGCCTGGGCATGACGACGGTCGCCGAAGGCGTCGAGACGCCGGAGCAGATGCAGCGCATCCGCGAAGAGGGCTGCACCGACGTGCAGGGCTATCTCATCAGCAGGCCGATACCGGCCGACGACCTCATGACCTTCCTCGCGAGCTACCCGCCGCACGCGTGATCCACCCCAGTCCCGGATAGTCTCTGATGAGCGAACTCTATCGCCTGGTCTACGCGAGCAAGAACCTGCTGAAGGGATCGGAGGCCGAGATGACGGCATCGATCACGCAGATCCTCGCGGCGTCGCAACGGAACAACGCCGAGTCGGACGTGACCGGCGCGCTGATGTTCAATGCGGGGGCGTTCGCCCAGGTTCTGGAGGGACCGCGCCGCGAGGTCGAGGAGACGTTCGAGCGGATCCAGTGCGACGATCGGCACGGCGACGTGACGGTCCTTCAATGCGGGCCGACCGAGAAGCGCGGCTTCGCGAACTGGTCGATGGCCTTCGTCGGCCAGTCCGCCGGGGGACAGGCGCAATTCAGCCAGCTGGCTGCCGAGAGCGGCTTCGACCTCTCGCGCCTGGACGGCGACGCCGTGTTCGCGATGCTGCACGGGCTCGTGCTGGAGGAGGAGCGGGTGCCGGCCCCCGCGCCGATCGCTTCGCCGTCCGAGGATCTGCCCGCAACGGGCCTCGATGTCGAGCAGCTGCGAACGGAGATCGCGCAGCTTCGGCGAGCGGATGCGGCCCCCCGGATCCCGCCGGCGCCCGACGCGGTCCTGGCCGGACCGATCGCGGTCGTCGGCCTGCCCGCCCGCCCGGGAGGCGACGCGACGGGCTCGGCGGCCGGCGCGGCGGACGCTGCCTTGTCCGTGCTCAAGACCGCCCTGGCGCGCGAGCGGCAACGGACGAGCGAGCTTCGGACGGAGATCGACGCGCTTGAGGTCGCGCTGGCCTTGCACCAGGACCAGATGGAGGCCCTGCGGGCGGACCGGGACCGCTGGGCCGAGCGCGCACGCCTTCTTGCCGCGGCGATGGTCCAGGAGGCGGGCGACGTCCGGACGTCGCCCGATCATGCGAGCGCCGGGTCCAGGGAGCCGACATCCGCCGTGGCGCCGGGCGCGGCCCGTCGCCTGCGCGCCTAGAGCCTGCTCCAGCGAGGGGGATGCCCCGGTGATCCGATCGCGGGCCGGCGCGAACACGGACCGTCGTCCACGCCCGCCGGCGCCGGACGTCAGGGCGACGTCCGCAGCCGGTCCAGCAGGGTGACGTCGGCATAGCCGTCCGGACGGAGGCCGGTCGAGGCCTGGTAGGCGCGGATCGCGGCCCGCGTCTTCGGACCGATCCGGCCGTCCACGGCGCCGGCCGTGTGGCCGTGCGCGTCCAGGCGGGTCTGAAGATCGCGGCGCTCGGCTTCGGTCAGGGCGCGGTCGCCACGGGGCCAGTCGCGGGCGAAAGCGGCCTGCCCGCGAAGGCGGTCCGACAGGTGCGCGACGGTGAGCGCGTAGGACAGCGACGTGTTGTAGCGCAGGATCACCGAGAAGTTCGGCCGCAGCAGGAAGGCCGGGCCGCCCGCGCCCGCGGGGGCGACGAGGGTGGCCTGCGCGACGCCGTCCGCTTTGCGATCGGGGACGGGCGTCGCGCCGAGCGCGCGCCAAGCGTCGAAGCTGCGCGGGGTGTCCTCGTCCGCCAGCGCGTAGTCGAAGCTTTCTCCCAGCACGGCTTCTGTGCCCCAGGGCTCGTTGCCGCGCCAGCCCATGGCGACGAGGTAGTTCGCCGTCGAAGCGAGCGCGTCGGGCACCGACCAGAGGTCGCGCCGGCCGTCGCCGTCGAAATCCACGGCGTGGGCGCGGTAGACGCTCGGCATGAACTGGGTATGCCCCATGGCGCCGGCCCAGGAGCCGGTCAGGCGCGCGGGCGGCACATCCCCTTGCGCGAGGATCCGAAGCGCCTCGACGAGCTCGTCGCGCCAGTAGCTCGGTCGGCTTGGATCGCCGCAGGCCAGCGTCGCGAGCGATTGCACCACCGGACGGACGATCGCGGCGTCGTCGAGGACTTTGCCGTAGCCCGACTCGACGCCCCAGAAGGCCACGAGGGTGAAGCGGTCGACGCCGGTGCGCCGCTCGATCGCCTCGAGGACCGCGGCCCATTCCTCGAGCTTGCGCTGCCCTTCGGCGATGGTCGCCTCGGTGATCGTGGCGTCGAGGTAGGCCCAGATCGGCTTGACGAACTCGGCTTGGCCGCGGGTCGCCGCCTGCACGTCCGGGTTGGGCGTCAAGCCGACGAGCTGCCCGTCCGCCCAGGCCGGCGGCACCCCGCGGGCCTGGGCGTCGGCGGCGATCCTGCCCAGGCAGTCGGCCCAGGGCGATGGTTCCGACGATGGTTCCGAGGATGCCAGGCCGGCCGTCGCCAGGGCTATCGGGAGGGCTGCGGCGCGGAGCAGGCGGGCGAGGCGCATCATCGGTTCTCCGCGTCGGGGCGGCGATCGCATTGCCGGAGGAAGCCTCTCGGCCCTATGTCGGTTCTCGATCCCGCTCAAGGCGTGCGTGCGGTCGCGACCCAGCGCATCCGTCACGGTTCATCACGGCTCTCGTCCTCGCACCGCTCTTGGAACCCCTCGACCGATGCCGAACCGTCTCACGTCGACCGTCCGCGCCGCCGCCGAGGGTCTCGTCGCGCTGGTGGCGGCCGGCAACCGGCTGCGCCTGCCGGGGACGGCGCACCCCTTCGTGGTCGGCGTCCACGCGCCGATGCGCGCGGAGCTGACGCTGCGGGACCTGCCCGTGACCGGGACGATCCCATCGGGGCTCGACGGGCGATACCTCAAGATGGGCGCCAACCCGGCCCGCCCGACGACGCGCGGCCACGATTGGTTCCTGGGCGACGGCATGGTGCACGGCCTGCGCGTCGCGGGCGGCAAGGCCCTGTGGTACCGCAACCGCTGGATCGGCTCGCGGGCGGCCTCGGCGGCGTTCGGCCGGCCCGCCGCCCCCGGACCGCGCCGGGGCGACGACACCGTCAACACCAACGTCGTCGAGATCGGCGGCCGCGCCTTCGCCCTGGTCGAGGCCGGCAGCTATCCGGTCGCGCTGTCCGAGGATCTGGAGACGCAGCTTTACGATCCGTTCGAGGGGACGCTGGCCGGCTCCTTCACCGGGCATCCGCACCGCGACCCCGAGACCGGCGAGACGCATGCCATCGCCTACGACGGCCGGATCTGGGACAGCGTGCGCCACGTCGTCGTCTCGCCCGCCGGCCGCGTCGTGCGCGACGTCTCGATCCCGGTCGAGCACGGCCCCTGCATCCACGATTGCGCGATCACGGCGCGCTTCGCGGTGGTGCTGGACCTGCCCCTTACCTTCTCGATGCGGGCGGTGCTGGCCGGCCACCGCTTCCCGTTCCGCTGGAACCCTGCCCACCGCGCGCGCCTCGGCCTGCTCCCCCGGCACGGGACGGCCGCCGACATCACATGGTGCGCCCTCGATCCATGCTTCGTGTTCCACGTCGCCAACGCCTACGACGACGCGGACGGGCGGGTGGTCCTCGACGTCGTCGCCTACGAGAGCGTGTTCGCCTCGGCAGGCGGCGGCCTCGACAGGCCGGGCCGGCTGGAGCGCTGGACCGTCGACCCCGCGACGGGGCGGGTCGACCGGCGGGTGGTTGATCCGGCGGCGCAGGAGTTTCCGCGGATCGACGAGCGCCGCTTCGGGCGACCCCACCGCTACGTCTACGCGGTCTCGGTCCCCGCCGACGGCAACACGCAGCTCGAAGGCGCGACGCAGATCTACAAGCACGATCTGGCGCGCGGGGCGCGGCGCGTGCACGAATTCGGTACCGGCCGCGTCCCGGGGGAGTTCGTCTTCGTGCCGGCGCGGCCGGAGGCCGGCGAGGACGAGGGATGGCTGATCGGGCTCGTCGTCGACACGGCGCGCGACACGACCGACTTCGTCGTCCTCGATGCGCGCGCGTTCGAGGCGCCGCCCGTCGCCACGATCCACCTCGGGCACCGGATCCCGCCGGGCTTCCACGGCAACTGGTTTCCCGCGCGCGATCCGGCGTGAACGGTCGCTGAGGTTGACCCCGATCACCGCGTCGATGCCCGAGGGCGTGATCGCGCTCCAGCCGCATACAGCGGCGAAAGCCATCGAACGCCGTAAGCGAGTGCTGCGATGCAAGGCGAGCCGACGGCGCCTCCGGCGGGGCGGCGAAGCCGGCAAAACGACCACGAGGCGCGCGAAGCGGAGATGGCTCCTCCGACGCCTGAAGCCAAATCGCGGGACCGCACGGCGTGGCGCTTTATTCCGCTGGTCGGTCCGTGCATGATGAAGGCATGAGCGTCGCGCCGTCCGGTGCGGGTGCCGCGGGATCGCATCTCAAGCCCGAGGACAACGGGCAGGGCGGTTCCGCCGACGGGGAGGGTTTCGGATGGATCGTCGCGTCCTGTTGGCCGGCGTCGGCGGTCTTGCCGCGTGGGCTGCGCTTCGCCCGTCGGCCTCCGTCTCCGCCGGCGACAGGACGCGCATCGTGCTCTGGCATGCGATGTCGGGCGCGAACGGCGAGGAGGTCGAGCGGCTGACGCGCGACTTCAACGCGAGCCAGTCCGATGTCACCCTCGAGGCGGTGTTCAAGGGCACCTATCCCGAGACGCTGACGGCGGCGATCGCGGCCTACCGCGCCGGCAGGGCGCCGCACGTCGTCCAGATCTTCGAGGTCGGCACGGGCACGATGCTGCAGGCTGGCGCCGCCATCAAGCCGGCCTGGAAGCTGGCGGAGGAGACCGGGCTCGCACTCGATCCCAAGGCCTACATCCCAGGCGTGCGGGGATACTACAGCTTGGCCGACGGCAAGCTCGCCTCGATGCCCTTCAACTCCTCGACGGCGGTCATGTGGTACAACCGCGACGCCTTCGAGAAGGCGGGGCTCGACCCGGACGCGCCGCCGGCCACCTACGACGACTTCGCCAAGGCGGCCCGCACCCTCGCCTCCAAGGCGGCCACGCCCATCGCCAGCACCTCCGCCTGGATGACCTGGATCCAGTTCGAGGAATACGCCGCGATCCAGAACCTCGCCTACGCCACCGAGAACGACGGCTACGACGGCCTCGGCGCGGAACTGCTCATCAACACCAAGCCGTTCGTCGACCAGCTCCAGCGCTTCCTGGACCTGTCGAAGGACGGCGCCTTCAAGTACGCTGGCCGCGACGGCGCGCCCGATGCGGTCTTCTATTCCGGGCAGGCCGCGATCGGCTTCGGCTCGTCCTCGGGCCGTGCCGACATCGTCAAGAACGCCAAGTTCCGTTACGCCGAGGCCTTCCTGCCGACCGAGCCGGCGCTGAATCCGCGCCCGAACAACTCCATCATCGGCGGCGCCAGCCTGTGGGCGATGACGGCGCCGAAGCGCAGCGAGGCCGAATACAAGGGCGTCGCGGCCTTCTACGCTTTCATCGCGAAGCCCGAGCAGGTTGCCCTCTACGCCCAGAACACCGGCTACGTTCCGGTGACGCTCGCGGGCTACGCGGCCACGAAGCAGGCGGGCTACTTCGACAAAAATCCCGGGACCGACGTGCCGGCGCGGCAGCTCTCCCGCGGGGAGCTGACCCCGAACTCGCGCGGCCTGCGCCTCGGCCGCCTGCCGGAGATCCGCGCGATCCTTTACGAGGAGATCGAGAAGGCGCTCCAGGGCCAGCAGACGGCGCAATCGGCGATGGACGCCGCCGCCGCGCGCGGGAACCGCGTCCTGCGCGACTTCCAGAAATCCGCGCGCGGCTGACGCGGCGGACCGGCGGAAGGCACGCGTGAGATGGAACGACGGACGCTGTTCCCGGGCCGGGTGCTCCCGGCGCTGCTGATCCTGCCGCAACTGGTGCTGACCGGCGTCTTCTTCCTGTGGCCGGCCATCCAGGCGATCAAATCGAGCCTGGAGCGCGAGGACGCCTTCGGCACCAGCACGGAATTCGTCGGTCTCGACAACTTCGTCGACCTGTTCGGCGATCCACTCTACCTCGCCGCGATCGGGCGGACGCTGGTGTTCTGCGCCTGCGTGACCGGGATCGCGATGGGCGTGGCGCTCGGGCTCGCGGTCCTGGCCGATACCGAGATTCGGGGGCGCGCCTTCTACCGCACGATGCTGATCTGGCCCTACGCGGTGGCGCCGGCCATGGCGGCCGTGCTGTGGATGCTGATGTTCCACCCGCAGATCGGTCTCGTCGGGGCGTGGCTGAACCGGATCGGGATCGCCTGGGACTACAAGCTCGACGGCACGCAGGCCAAAGGGCTCGTAATCCTGGCCGCCGCGTGGAAGCAGGTCAGCTACAACTTCATCTTCTTCCTGGCGGGCCTCCAGGCCATCCCGAAGACGATCATCGAGGCGGCCCGCATCGACGGCGCCCGCGGCGTCCGCCGGTTCCGCACCATCGTCCTGCCGCTGCTGATGCCGACGGTCTACTTCCTGCTCGTGGTCGACCTCGTCTACGCGGCCTTCGACACCTTCGCGACCGTCTACGCGGTGAACGGCGGAGGGCCGGGCCAGTCGACCCAGACGCTCGTCCTCAAGGTGTACCTCGACGGCGTCGTCAACGCGAACGTCGGCTCGTCCTCCGCGCAATCCGTGGTGCTGATGGCCGGCGTCATCGTCCTCTGCGCCCTGCAGTTCCGGTTCCTCGGGCGAAAGGCCGCCGCCTGATGCGCCGGAGGATGCCCCCTCTGATCCCGCATGCCGTGCTGATCCTGGCGATCCTGCTCTTCGCCCTGCCGATCTGGATCGCCGTCGCGGGCTCGACCCAGGATTCGGCCGCGATCGCCCGTGGCGAGGTCTCGCTCGTCCCGCGCCTCTCCGGCCTCGGCGTCTACCGCGACGTGCTGGTGAACGGCTCGGCGGGGGCCGGGCCGGTCTGGCGCTCGCTGCTCGTCTCGGCCGCGATGGCGCTGGCGATCGCGTTCGGAAAGATCGCCCTGTCGCTGCCCTCGGCCTATGCGGTCACCTTCTTCCGCTTTCCCTTCCGCATGACCGCCTTCTGGCTGATCTTTCTGACGCTGATGCTGCCGGTCGAGGTGCGGCTGATCCCGACCTTCCAGGTCATGGCCTCCCTCGACCTCATCAACAGCTTCACGGGGCTGACGATCCCCCTCGTCGCCTCCGCCACGGCGACGCTGCTGTTCCGGCAGACGTTCCTCGCGGTTCCGGACGAGCTCGTGGAGGCGGCGCGCATGGACGGGGCCGGGCCCCTGCGCTTCCTGCGGGACATCCTGATCCCGGTCTCGGGCGCCAACATCGCGGCCTTGTTCGTCATCCTGTTCGTCTACGGGTGGAACCAGTACCTGTGGCCGCTCCTGGTCGCGACCGATCCGAAGCTCGACACGGTGGTCATCAGCATCGTCAAGATGGTCGGCGTCGACACCGCCACCGAATGGAACAAGGTCATGGCGACGGCGGTGCTGGCGCTGGTCCCGCCGGTCGCGGTGGTACTCCTCATGCAGCGCTGGTTCGTGAAGGGCCTGACGGAGGGCGACAAGTGATGGCGGGCCTGAAACTCGACGGCCTGCGCAAGCGCTTCGGCAACAACGAGATCCTGAAGGGCGTCGACCTCGCCCTGGCGGACGGCGAGATGCTGGTCATCGTCGGCGCGTCGGGCTGCGGGAAATCCACCCTCCTGCGCATCGTGGCGGGGCTCGAGACGCCGTCCGCCGGGCGCGTCCTGATTGACGGGCGCGACGTCACCGGCCTCGACCCGTCGGCGCGCGACATCGCCATGGTGTTCCAGAACTACGCCCTGTACCCGCACATGAGCGTGTTCGAGAACATGGCCTACGCGCTGAAGATCCGCGGCCTTCCCCGCTCCGAGATCCGGGCTAAGGTCGATGCCGCCTCGGCCCTCCTGGGCCTGGAGGCGCTGCTCGAGCGCAAGCCGCGCCAGCTGTCCGGCGGCCAGCGCCAGCGGGTCGCCATGGGGCGCGCCATCGTCCGCGACCCGAAGCTGTTCCTGTTCGACGAGCCGCTGTCGAACCTCGACGCGAAGCTCAGGGTGCAGATGCGCGGCGAGATCCGCCGCCTCCAGCGCCGGCTGAAGGTGACGAGCCTCTACGTCACGCATGATCAGGTCGAGGCGATGACGCTCGGGGACCGGCTGCTCGTGATGCACCAGGGCGTGCCGGTGCAGCTGGCGACGCCGACGGAGGTGTTCGAGCGCCCGGCCGACACCTACGTCGCGGGCTTCATCGGCTCGCCAGCGATGAACCTGCTTCCCGGCACCCTCGGTCGCGACGGGACGTCGGTACGCGTGGCGGACGCGGACGTCGCGCTCGGGGCCTGGCGGTTCGACCGGCCCGACGGCCACCGGGTGGTGCTGGGCATCCGGCCGGAGCATGTCGTGCTCGACGCATTGGGCATGACCTGGCCGGTCGAGGTCGTGGAGCTGCTCGGGTCCGAGATGCTGGTGCATGCCGGACGCCCGGGCGGGGCGTCGCTCACGCTCAAGATCGCCAACGGCGCGCCCGTGGGCGACGCCATCCGGGTGTCGTTTCCCGCAGCCCACATCCACGTCTTCGACGAGGCGACCGGCTTGCGGATCGAGCCGGCCCTCGCATCCTCGCGCGTGAGGGAAGCCGGCTCGCGTGCGGATGCGGGGGCCTGACTGTGTTCCATCGGAGGACGCACCACATGCGCTTCGTGACCGCCATCCTCCTCGCCTGCCTCGCGGGCCCGTCCGCGGCGTGGGCGCAGGCGGCGCCGCTCCCACCGCGCGAGGTGCCGGCCAAGACGATTCCTGTACCGGGCACCGTGAGCCCGGCCCTGCAGGCGATCATCGCCCAGCCGCTGCGGACGAACTGGGACAAGCCGCCGACGACGCCGGACGGCTGGAAGCAGCTCTCGGACGGCTTCGCGACGCTTGCCGCCCCGCAGATCGGGCCGATGTCCGAGTGCCTGCGGGTGACCGTGGCGCCGACGACGATCGACGGCGTGCGGGCGTACACGATCACCCCGACCGACATCCCCGCCGCGAACCGGGAGCGGATCGCGATCCACGTCCACGGCGGCTGCTACGTCCTCAACCCCCGCGAGGCCGCCCTGCCGGAGGCCATGCTGCTGGCCGGCTTCGGCCGGATGAAAGTGATCGCGGTCGACTACCGGATGCCGCCGGAGGCGTTCTTTCCGGCGGCGCTCGACGACGGCATGACGGTCTACAAGGCCGTGCTTCGGACCACCGCCCCCGACCGGATCGCGGTCTTCGGAAGCTCGGCCGGCGGCGCGTTGACCCTCGCGATGATGCTGCGGGCCAAGGCGGAAGGCCTGCCGCTGCCCGGGGCCATCGTACCCGGCACGCCGATGTCGGACGCGACGCAACGCGGCGACTCGTTCCAGACCAACGCGAGGGTGGACAACGTGCTGGTCTCGCCGGCGGGATTCTGCGACGCGGCCACGAAATTCTACGCCGCGGGGCACGATCTCACCGATCCCCTGCTTTCGCCGATCAATGGAGACGTGCGCGGATTCCCGCCGACGATCCTGACGACGGGCACGCGCGACCTCCTCCTCTCGAACACCGTCCGGATGCACCGCAAGCTTCGGCAGGCCGGGGTCGAGGCCGCGCTCCAGGTCTTCGAGGGGCAGTCGCACGCGCAGTTCTACCGGGACGATCGCGTGCCGGAGGTGAAGGAGGCGTTCGAAGAGATCGCGTCCTTCCTCGACCGGCATCTGGCGCGCTGAACCAGGGGCCGCCACGTCGCCCGCGACAGGCCGCGGGCGACGTGGCCTGCGGGGATGCGGCGGGCCGCAAACGAACCGGCCGCCTCCACGATCGCGGCCGCCTGTCACGATCTTGATCGGGGCACGCCTTCGAGGTCGAGCGAGGGCGTGTCATCCATGCGGCTCCTGCCGCGAAGAGCCGAAGCCCAGAGGACATCCATGGCGATCGCGCCCGTTGATCCGGCCCCGTCCAAGCCCCGCCCCTCCAAGCCTGTGCCCTCCAAGCCCGTGCCGGCAACGGATCCCGGAACCGCCCCGGCGGCCGGGACGCTCGAGCGCCTCGGCATCCGATTCACCGCCTGGGCGGAGCGCTGGTTTCCGGACGCCTTCATCTTCGTCGCCATCGCGGTCGTCGTCGTCGCCCTCGGCGTCCTGGCCAACGGCGCGCCGGCGGCGTCCGTCGCCAAGAGCTTCGGGGACGGGTTCTGGAGCCTGATCCCCTTCACCATGCAGATGGCCTTCGTCACCATCGGCGGCTACGTCGTGGCGGTCTCGCCGCCGGTGCGGGCGCTGATCGAGCGCATGGCGCAGGTGCCCCGGACCGGGCGCGGGGCGGTCGGCTTCGTGGCGGGCGCGACGATGCTCTCGTCGTTCCTCAGCTGGGGCCTCAGCCTGATCTTCGGCGGCCTGCTGGTCCGGGCGCTCGCCCGGCGGACGGACCTCCGGATGGATTACCGGGCCGCGGGCGCGGCGGCCTATCTCGGGCTCGGCGCGACCTGGGCGCTCGGTCTCAGCTCCTCGGCGGCGCAGCTCCAGGCCAACCCTGCGAGCCTGACCAAGAGCCTGCTCGCGATCTCCGGCGTGATCCCGTTCAGCGAGACCATCTTCCTGTGGCAGTCGATGCTGATCGCGGCGATCCTGTTCGTCGTCTCGGTGGCGATCGCCTACGCCTCGGCGCCGCGCGGGGCGACGGCCGTCACCGCCGAGACCCTGGGCGTCGACGTGAGCCGCGAGTCGACCGACATCCCGCCGCCGCGCCAGCCCGGGGAGTGGCTGGAGCATTCGCCGCTCCTAACGATTCTCCTCGTGGTGATCGCCGGCGGCTGGATCGTGCAGGAATTCGCCCGTCAGTCGTGGATCGTCGCGATCTCGAACCTCAACACCTACAACCTGCTGTTCCTCACCCTGGGCCTGCTGCTGCACTGGCGGCCGAAGCGCTTCCTCGTGGCCGTCTCGAAGTCGGTGCCGGCGATCGCGGGCATCCTGATCCAGTATCCGCTCTACGCGGCGATCAGCGGGATGCTGACCGTGCCGAAGAACGCGGCCGGCGCCTCGGCGTCCGATGCGATCACCCATGCCTTCGTCAACCTCAACACCGCCGGCACCTTCCCGCTGACGATGGGCGTCTACTCGGCGATCCTCGGCTTCTTCGTGCCCTCGGGCGGCGGTAAGTGGCTGCTCGAGGCGCCTTACGTGCTCCAGGCGGCCAACGAGCTGAAGGTCCACCTCGGCTGGGCGGTGATGATCTACAACGCCGCCGAGGCGCTGCCGAACCTGATCAACCCGTTCTGGATGCTGCCGCTGGTCGGCATCATCGGCCTGAAGGCCCGGGACATCGTCGGCTTCAGCTTCCTCCAGCTCATCGTGCACCTGCCGCTGGTGCTGTTCCTGCTCTGGGCCCTGGCCTTCACGTTGACCTACCATCCGCCCGTCATGCCGTGAGGGCGAGGCGGCGGGAGGGTCAGATCTTGCGCGATGCGCCTTGGCCGACGAGGACGGCGGCGCCGGCATCCGCGAGACGCCGCATCTGATCCTTCGGCGCGTCCGAATTCGTGACCAGCGTCCAGCGTTGCGGGAGAGCCGCCCAGGCGTTCTGCTCGGCCCGGCCGAGCTTGCTCGCGTCGGCGAGCACGATCACCCCGTTCGCCTGGCGCATCATCAGGGATTTGAGCGCCACCTGATCGAGGCTCGCCTCGCAGAGGCCGCGCCCCGCCACCACCCCGTCGGCGCTGAGGACGACGTGATCCGCGGTCATGAGGCGAAGCGCCTCGACGGCGAGGGGGCCGACCGTGCTCATGCTGGTGGCCCGCAAGGCGCCTCCCAGGACCACGAGCTCGATCCCCGGCGCCTCGGCGAGGGCGGGGAGCAGGGCGAGGTTGTTGGTGACGATGCGCAGGCGGCGCTTGGCGAGGAGCTGCCCGAATGCGGCGACCGTGGAGCCGGCATCGAGGATCAGCGTGTCGCCGTCCTCGACCAGCGTGATCGCCTTGCGGGCGATGGCGAGCTTCTCGGGCCCGTTCACGGCCATCCGCTCGGCCAAGGTCGTCTCGACCGGGTGGCCGGCGAGGATCGCGCCGCCGTAGGTCCGGCGGACGGCCCGGGTGGCGGAGAGGACCTGGAGATCGCGCCGGACCGTGGAGGCGGAGACGTCCAGGCGGGCGGCGACGTCGTCGACGTCGATCTCGCCGAGCTTCAGCGCCTCCAGCAGCAGCGCCTGACGCGCCTTGCTCCGCATCGACATGAGGACGACGACCCTACCGAGATGATCCGGTGCGCCCGATCCGACCCGGACGATCCCTTCGGGACGGCGGATCCGGGCGCGGCACGGGCTCGCCCGATCCGCCCTCCGCTCCGATCGAGGGGAGGGCGCATCATGCCGGAGGTCGGGCCGGCTGGCTATGCGGAAGCCGGTGCCGCCTTCGGCGCGAGGTCGACCGCCTGTCGTAGGGCCTCCATCAGGCTGCGCTCGTCGGCGACGCCCTTGCCGGCGATGTCGAAGGCGGTCCCGTGGTCGACCGAGGTGCGGATCACGGGAAGGCCCACGGTGATGTTCACGCCGGCCTCGAGACCGAGCACCTTGATCGGGCCGTGACCCTGATCGTGGTACATCGCGACGACCATGTCGTAATCGCCGCGTCCGGCGAGGAAGAACAGCGTGTCGGCCGGCAGCGGGCCGCGCACGTCCCACCCCCGGGCCCGACAGGCCTCGACCGCCGGCGTGATCTTCTCCGCCTCCTCGCCGTGGCCGAACAGGCCGTTCTCGCCCGCGTGCGGGTTGATCGCGCAGACGCCGATCTTCGGGTTCGCGATGCCGGCCTTCACCAGCACCGCATGCCCCCGCGCGATTACGCGCTCGACCAAGCCGGGCTCGATCTTCGCGATCGCGTCGACGAGGCCGATATGGGTCGTGACGTGGATCACCCGGAGCTTGGGCGAGACCAGCATCATCGAGACCTCCGGCGTGCCGGTCAGGTGGGCCAGCATCTCGGTATGACCGGGGAACTTGTGGCCGGCGGCATGAAGCGCCTCCTTGGACAGGGGCGCGGTGCAGATCCCGCCGGCCTCGCCCGCCTGCACCAGCTTGACGGCCTTGGCGATGAAGCGGTAGGCCGCCTCGCCGCCGACCGGCGACACCTGCCCGAACGGCAGGTCGGCGGGGACGACCTTGAGGTCGATGCATTGCACCGCCCCCGTGTCGAAGTCGGCCTCGCCGACATCGGCCAGGGCATCGACCGGTACCCGCGATCCGACGATCTCGCCCGCCTGCCGCAGGCGCCCGGCATCGCCGACGACCAGCGGACGGCACAGGGCCTGGACCTCGGCATGGGCAAGCGCCTTCATGATGATCTCGGGGCCGATGCCGGCCGGGTCACCCATGGTGATGGCGATGGTCGGACGTGTCATGAGAAGCTTCCTTCGATGCGGACCGCACGCAAGCGCTCGCGGATGCGGATGAGGCTGTCGGCGTCGCCGAAGGCGCCCGCCTTCGTCGCGACGGGGATGGCGAGGCGGCCGAGCGTGAGGCCGAGGGACACGCCGGGCTCGATCTCGTCGACGAGTCGAATCCCGTCGACGCCGAAGCGCGAGAGGAGGGCGGAGGCGGTCTCGCCCCCGGTGGCCGCGAACGCGCCGATCGCGGCGCCCAACGGCGCGAGCGCGTCGGCGAGGGCATGCAGGAGGCGAGGGCCGAGGGCCATGTCGGGAACGCCCGCCATCGCGATCTCGACCAGGACGTCGTGCCCGGCGGCGATCGCGATCGCGACGCGTGCGACCGCAGCGGCCAACTCGCCCGGATCGCCGAGAAGGGTCTCGGACGAAACGGGCAGGTGGACGACGCCGTCGAGCGCCGCGAGCTTGCGGGTGGCCGCCCGGGAGGTCGTCGCAAGCGATCCCACCACGATCAAGCTGCCGCCCCGGCGCGACGCGATCCGCAAGGGCGCAAGCGCCGGTCTCGCCTCGACCGCTGCGAGGGCGTGGGCGAGGCCGGCGCTGCCGACGAAGAACGGCGCCAGCCCGCCCGACGGGCCCGCGGCGGCGATGCGCAGGCCCTCGGCGGCGATGCGATCGAGATCCGCCTGGGTCTCGGCATCGCAGACGGCGACGACGTCGCCCGTGGCGGCGACCTGCCCGAGCGCCGACGCGAAGCCCGGGCCGCGCACCGTGACCAGCGGCACGGCCATCGTCCGGATCCCGGCCGTGCCCAGCACGAAAGCTAGGTCGGCGTTGGCGTAGCTGTGGTCCCGTGCCCAGACCTCGGCCTCCTCGAGGGGGCGCCCGTCGACCTGGACGCGCCCGCCGACGGTCGTCCGCCCGGTGGCCGGAAAGGCCGGGGCGCAGATCCCGAACACGGTTCCGGCGAAGCCGGCCTCGGCGCGGCCCTTCAGGTGACGGAGCGCGGCGGCGGTCTCTGCGGCGGGCTGGCCGCGCAGGGTCGAGTCGATCTTCTTGAACAGGATCCGGTCCGGATCGTGGAGGCGCCTCAGGCATTGGGCGTGCCGCTGCGCGGCAGCCGCGGCGGAGAGGCCCCGGCTGTCGGCATCGTAGGACAGCACCGGGAGATCCGCCGACCCGCATCCCGTCGCGGTTCCCCACGTCACTGCCGCCGCTCGGCCGCGACGACCGAAGGCGATGGCGCAATCGGCGGCGCCGGTCAGGTCGTCGGCGAGGATGAGCCAGCGCTCGGCCATGTCAGCGCCCGGCGACGACGCGGTCCGGCTCGGCCGTGCGGCCGGCAGGCGCGCTCCCCGTGACCTCCGCGACTTCGCCTTCGGCCCCCACGGGATCGCCGAACCGCCGCGCGGCCCAGGCGGTCGCCACGGGGACGAGGATGGCCGTGACGACGACGCAGGCGGCCACCAGGATCGTCGCCGGACCTGCGGCGTCGGCATAGGCCGGGTTGGCCGAGGCCACGATCGCGGGCACCGCCGCGGCGTTGCCGGCCGTCGAGGCGGCGGCGATCCCCGCGACCCCGGTCCCGCCGGTGAGCCGGTCCGCGAAGAAGAGCGGGATGCCCGTCACGACCACCACGGCGACGCCCATGGCGACGCCGAGGAGGCCCGCCTGCCAGACCTTGGTGAGGTCAAGCCCCGCACCGAGCGCGAAGGCGAAGAACGGGATCATCACCGGGATGGCGCGGCCGAGGAAGGCGCGCATCTCGCGGTCGAGGTTGCCGATGATCATGCCGACGAGGAGCGGCAGGATGGCGCCGACCAGCGTCTGCCAGGGAAAGGCCGAGAGTCCCGCGACCCCGAGCGTGACCATGGTGAGGAACGGCCCGCTCTCCAGCGACATGACCGTGTAGGCGCCCATGTCGCGCGGGCGGCCGTACTGGCCCATCAGCGCCATGTAGAGGCCGCCGTTCGTGTCGTTCATCGCGGCGACCACGGCCAGGGTGGACAGGCCCGCGAACATGCCGGCGGCGACCGGCGCCTCGCCCAGGACGCGTCCGAAGACCAGGCCCAGAAGCACGGCGATGCCGACCTTCACGAGCAGCAGGGTGCCGCCCTTCCTGGCGATGTACGGCGTCGCGCGGAAATCGATGCTCGCCCCCATGCACACGTAGAAGACGGCCAGGATCGTCAGCGCCCCGGAGAACAGGGCGCCCGTGAACGAGCCGAAAAGCTTCGGCGTGCCGGGGAAGAAGGTGGCGATGAGCGCCCCGGCGAGCAACGGAACCACCATCATGCCGCCGGGCACGGCTTCGATCGCCCGCTTGATCGGGATCTGCATCTCGGGCTCCTCCCTGCGCATTTTGCGCAGATTTTTTCATTCTTGCGCCGATCAAACCCACAACGATGTCATGCGGCGCATTCATTCTGCACTGTTTACGCAGTTTGTCTACAAAGTCGTTCAAACCGCGCGATCCTAAACGTTCGACCAGCACGACAGATGCCGCATGGGGCGCCGTGTCGATCCTAGACAGGTGACGCGCACGCGGCGCGAAGACGTTGCGTGGGGCGAGGCGGTTGTGACTGGTCCAAGGGCCACGCGCGATGCGGTGCTCGGCCGATCGCGGCCTCTCCGACCCGTCGCCCGGACAAGCCTTTCAAGGCCGTCGGTCAGGTCCCCGCCTGCTGGCGCCGGTATCCGCCCGGCGTCGTGCCGACCCGGCGGACGAACGCACGCCGATGTGGCCATGGACATCTCCCGTCCCGGCGCGAGCAGCCAGCCCGCGGAGCATGGGGACGTGATGCAGATCCTGCCGGTGGTTTCGGCCGATTCGAACGGCCTCTCTCGACCTCGGGATCGGGACCGGTGCGTCACCCGAGCCTGAAACCCATGGCTCCCCTTCCGGCTTTCCCAATTCCACAGAAAGGCGTGAGATGATCGACCTGAACACCGCGACCGCCGAGGAACTCGACACCGTAGCGGCGTTGAGGGGCCACGGCTTCGAGATCGTGCGGTACCGCGAGGAGCGTGGCCGTTTCACCAGTCTGCGGCAGCTCGACGAGGTGCCAGGTCTCAGTGGCAAGACGGGCGGCGTCGAGCGCGACGTCGATGTCGGCAAGACCTAGAGCATTCTCGAGCGAGGTGGAGCGCGGCTCGCGGGAAGAAAATGCGATTCCACAACAAGATAGAGAATTTTCCGTGATCCAGGGATCACGCAAAATGCTCTGGCGTCCGGAACCTTCTCTGGTACCCGCGTCTCAGGGGTGGGACAGGGTCAGGTCGAGCTGCGCGCTTTCCGTATCCCGTCCCATCCGCCGATCCAGCGCTCGCAGGACCGGCGTGACCGAGACCCCATGCATGAGGATGGAGATCAGCACGGTCAGGCTGGCCGTGGCCCAGAGAAGGTCCGCCTGTGCGAACGTCGCGTGGCCCATGGCGAAGGACAGGTAGTAGACCGTCCCGAGGCCGCGGATGCCGAAGAAGCTGACCACCGCACGATCCTCGCGGGATCGACCGCTACCGAGAAGACCGAGCCAGCACGCGAGGGGGCGAACGACCAGTATCGCGATCAAGGCGAAGGCGGCCGCTGTCCATGTGAGGGCCTGGAGCAGCCCTCCGGCGGCCAGCATGGCTCCGAAGCCCACGAGAAGCACCATCATCAGCAGGCGCTCGAGCTCCTCGGCATAGCTGTGCATCTTGCGGTGATAGTCATGCCCGTGGCTGGAGGCGCGCAGGGCCAGGGCCGCCGCGAAGACGCCCACGAAGCCGTAACCGTCGACGGCCTGGACGCAGCCATAGGCGATGCAGGTCACCCCGAGGGCGACGAAACCGTCGCCGGTCCGGGACAGCTTCGAGACGTTGGGCAGATGGAAGGTCAACCATCCCAAGGCCCGCCCGATCAGCGCGCCGAGGACGGCGCCGACGAGGATCTTCCAGAGGACGTCGACCGCGAACCAGTGTGACCAGGGTACGCCGGCAAAGCCACTCGTCCCCGCAAGGGCGATGGCGAGGTTCACGAAGGGGAAGGCGAGCCCGTCGTTGAGGCCGGCCTCGGAGGTCAGGGCGAAGCGGGGCTCGTCCTCGTTGTCCTCGGCAGGCTCTCCGACTTGGACGTCGGAAGCGAGCACCGGGTCGGTGGGTGCCAGCGCCGAGGCGAGAAGCAGGGCTCCCGCGGCGCCCAACCCGAGCAGGGCCGACCCAAGGAGGGTCAGGGCCAGGATGGTGAGCGGCATGCCGATGCCGAGCAGACGCCAAGTCATCGACCAGCGCTTCCAGCCGATGAAACGGTCGATCTTCAGACCAGCTCCCATCAGCGATATGACGACCACCGCCTCGGTCGCGTGCTCGACGAGCGTGGGGTGCGTGCCGGGATGCGGGGTGAGCTCGCCGATGGCAGGGACGAGCGACAGGGCGGCACCGATGCCGACGCAGCAGATCGGCAAGGACAGGGGCAGGACCCGAAGCACCATCGGCAGCCATGCCGTCAGAAGCACCAGGACACCGAACCCGGCGACGACGAGGACATAGGTTTCCATCTCAGGGCGAACCGTCCCAGGTGCGGTCACGTTCCCGACACCGGCCCCTCTGCGACCCTGGCGACCTGCGGGGCCACCACAAGACTATCGTCGACTTCCGACCGTCGTCTGCGGGGAGCGGTTCGAATTCGCGAGAGAGCGGGCCTCCAAGCCCATCTGCAAGGCGAGCGGCACAGACCGAGCGTCGCCGACAAGGACAAGCTGACGGCAGGGCAGAAGGCCGAACGTCGCAGCCGCGCGGTGGCGGAACCACGCCCTCGCTACGACGCTCCAGCCCCGCGCAGTTGCGGTTGAGCCATCGGTTTTTCGCGGTTTGGAACGCTGCCTCGCCGGGAATGCAGCTCGCTTTCCCGGCGCTCGCTGGGGTCATGCTGCTCGCGCGGCGACCTTTGCGAAGGTGCCGGTCGCGATCTGCTCTTGGAGCTGCGCCTTGAAGTCCGCGATGCCGAGGACCTGAACGGGATTGCCCGCATCGTCGAGAAACTCGTAGAGCGCATCCTCGATATTGCGGTTGCTGAAGAAGACGATCGCATCCTCGTCGCCGCCACCCTCCATGTGGGGGTCGGCGTTCGCGACGCCCGAGACGTAGCTGCCCGTCGGACGGGTCTCCTTCAGGGTTCCGTCCTCGCGATAGAACCTCAACTCACCTTGCATCACCAGCGTCACGTACGAGCTCTTGTGCCGGTGCAGCATCACCCGCTGGTTGGCGGCGAACTTGAACACGACGTCGACGATGCGGTTCTCCTCGTCGACCTTGTAGACGAAGAAGGCGATGTACGGCAGCCAGTCCAGGGTCCGCCAGGTAATGTTGGTTTCGTCGAACGTATGCTTGGACATTTTGTTTCCTTCCGTTCCCCCATCCCGCCGCACTCGGCGGACGCGCTGTTTTCAGCTGCTTCGGATGGTTCGACTTAGACGCAACGTCCTCCGCGATGAATCGATACGCGGCTTTTTCGCCGATCCGTCATGCGTCCGACGTCACCGGGCGATCACGTCCGTCCCTGACATGGGCCTCCGGTCAGCGCCTCTCGTTCCGCCTCGGGACTGCCATGGCCTCGATGAAGTTGCGGATTTCCGTCTGGCGCTTGTCGCCCTCCGTGACTTGGTCGTCCGGGCCGAGGCGCCAGGCGCGGTCCCGGGACATAACCCGCCAAGGTCGTCCCCGCTCCGGTCGCGCTTTCCCCGATCTCTTCAGGGCGAGGCCGGCATGCGCGACGCTTCAGCCCAGGGATGCCTCGACTGCAACAAACGTAAGGATGGCTCGTTGATCGCCCATGTCCGCGAAGCGCCCCTTGGATGCCTCGGTGATCCTCGTGGTCGAGGACGACGATCGCGTTCGCCTATGCGCCGCCGAGATGCTTGAGGACGCAGGCCTGACGGTGATCGAGGCTGGCAACGCCGATGAGGCTTGGGAAATCCTCGAACGGCGCTCGGATGTCGGGGTGCTGTTCACCGACATCGACATGCCCGGCTCGATGTGCGGCAAGACGTTGGCGGAGCGCGTCTACGCCTCGTGGCCGGATATCCGACTGGTCCTGACCTCCGGGCGACAACGCTTGGCGGATGAGGAGGTCCCCGATCACGGCCACTTCGTGTCCAAGCCCTACAGCACGCGGGATGTCGTGGAGGCCGTCGCGGACGCCAAGTAGGGCGCCCTCAACGTCAAGGTCGGTGCCAAGCCCCTCGTCGACAAGGCCATGGGCAAAGGCGTGATGCAAGCAAGGGCGGCGCGACCTGGAACAGGGTCCGCTGTCCGGGGAGGTCCACGGCAACTCGGGCCTTTCTACCAGTGGGTGCAAGCAAAAAACACGGTTGCCGACGCGGACCATCGCCGTTGTGCTCGTTCACCAAGCCCTTCGAGGCGATGCGAACAAGTAGCCGGCGACTATTCCAGGACCACCTTGATGGGGGGAAATCCAAGATGCCGGTTCGCGCTTTCATGATTTTGATGCTGGGATCGATCGCGACGCCAGCCTTGGCCTTGCAACCGCAGGACACCCTGCGGGACTGGAGTGCCGCAACGGGTGCGGACCGTGATCGTCTGCTGCAGCAGCTGGAGAAATCCAGCGCAATAGCTGCTCCGCGCAAGGATGTGCTGTCCTGCCTCAACGACGCCGCGAGCATGAATGCGCATGCCGACTTGGCGATCGGCGATGTGTTCAGGGCCTGTGCCAAGCAGGCATCGGAAGACTCGATCTGAGTGCCGACCATCCCCTGACCTCGCGCGTGAAGCGGAGAGGCGTTTCAGGACGCAGGGGACGGCTATCAGCCGAGCGAAACAGATGCCGCCCACGAGGGCGATCTGAAAGCCATTGAGGTTTGGAACCGATGCTCACGCAAGCGGCTATTCTCGTGACGGCCCTCCTGTTCGGCGGGATGGTCCTGTACTCGTTCGGTTTCGCTTCGTTTCTGTTCAGCGCGCTGCCCGCCGACGCGGCAGGCCCACTGCTGCGCCGCGCCTTCCCGCATTTCTACATCTTCGTCATGGTGTGCGCCCTCGGTGGCGCGGCGCTGACAGCCACCACCGATAGGGCATCGGCACTCATACTGGGACTGATCGCCGTCACGGCGCTCCTCGCGCGCCAGATACTCATGCCGGCCATCAATGGCGCGACCGACATGGGTAATCGCGCTCGCTTCGGCATCCTTCATACCGGATCGGTCCTGGTGACCCTGGCTCACATCGTTGGGTCCTCCGCAGTAATCCTGAGACTTTCCGCCTAGCCGCGTCCGATCAGGGGCATACCTGCAATGCCCGGGGGCATGCCAACGAGATCTCGGGCTTTCAGGACAGCTCGATCACCGAACCGTAGAGAGGCTGGTCAAGCGACCGCATGGCGCGTCCGCGGTTGATTGGATCTCGTCGCGCATTCAACCAACCGGGAAACGACCATGGCCCACGTCCTCGTCATCGGCGCCAGCAAAGGTATCGGCCTGGAGACCGTGAAAGCGTCGCTCGCGGCCGGACATCGCGTCCGGGCTTTCGCGCGTTCGGCCACGACCATGACCCTGTCCGGTACGGGTCTGGAGCGTTTCACGGGTGACGCGCTGAAGGCTGGAGATGTCGCCGCCGCTGTCGACGGCGTTGACGTCGTCGTCCAGGCGCTCGGGGTGCCGGTCAAGGATCTGCTCGGCCCGGTGACGCTGTTCTCGGACGCGACCAACATGCTGGTACTGGCTATGGAGAAAGCCGGGGTCAAGCTCCTTGTCGCCGTCACCGGCTTCGGCACGGGCGATAGCAGAGACTCCATCGGCCTGCTCCAGCGCGTCCCGTTCCGCCTCGTCTTCGGTCGCGCCTACGACGACAAGGATGCGCAGGAGATGCGCATCCGCAAGAGCGACCTCGACTGGACGTTCGTTCGGCCAGGGGTTCTCACGCCCGGATCGGCGACCGGCCGCTACAAGGTTCTCACCGAGCCCTCAAAGTGGCGGAACGGCCTGATCGCGCGGGCCGACGTCGCCCACTTCATCGTCGGGCAGGTCGACCAGCCGACCTACGTGCGAAAGGCCGTCGTCCTGATCGGCTGATCGACCACGGCCGGACTCAGGCATCCAAAAATTCCGTGACCCGTATCGGATGCCGTGACGCGGCATGCGTTACCCTCGGAGCGGCGCGGCTCCCGCCCGAGGCCTAGGTCGACTCGTCATGTTCGCCTCCGTCTACGTCCTCTTGCCGGTCTCGGACCTCGCGCCCGCCGAGGCCATCCGCGCCTCGCTGGCGCCCTTCCAACGCGGCGGCAAGGCCTTGGCAATCCGGACCTCAGCCTGGCGACAGTGGCACACAGGCCCAGCGCGTCTCCAGCCGCCAAGTCCAGCCGATGTTCCAGGCGGAGGGCCAGACCTTGTCGGGCTTCGTCCTCGACCGACGCCTCAACCGCGCCATGCAGCGCCTCATCGAGGCCGAGGATACCCGCCCAGTGAGTGCGATCACCTTCGATGTCGCTTTCGGAGAGCTGTCCTATGTCAATCGGACCTTCCGCAAGCGCTTCGCCCTGACTCCGTCCCAGGTCCGCCGACTGGGCAGAACCACCGGCGGAGTAGCTTCGGGGCCGGCCGGAGCCGGCGAGTCACTGCGCGCTGATCGGTAAAGCAGGCACGGACCTTCGAGCCAAAGCCGTAAGCATCGAAGCTCCTATCCATCCAACCCAAGCAGATGGGTTCATCCATTCGAAGCAGTCTACGCGAGGAGGGATCAGACGTCGGATCTCAATCGCTACGCGCTCAGATTCAGCCGGTAGCGATAGGCATCGCCCCGGAACAAGCCCTCGACGTACTCGATCATGACCGAGTCCTGGTTGTAGCTGTGGCGCTTGATCAGCAGGCACGGGAGGGGCCGTTCGAAGGCGAAGATCTCGCATTCGTCCGCCGTCGGCATGGTCGCCTCCACCGTCTGCTCGCAGCGCACGAGGCGGCCGCCCGGATGCTCGCCCAGGAACGCGTAGACCGAGCCGGAAAGGTCGCCGGTCTCGAGGGCGGGCACAGCGCGGATGTTGTACCAGGCGACCTCGCGCGACATCGGCACGCCGTCGCCCGACCGGACGCGCGTCAGGCGCAGGAACGGGGCCGTCGAGGGGAGGCCGAAGATCGAGGCGATCGAGCGGTCCTCGGTGACCGTCCGCTCCAGGATGCGCGAGGACGGGATCTTCCCCAGCTCCCGCATCTCCTCCGTGAAGCCCTTGAGCCGGTCCATGCCCGGGCGCACGGGCTCGGGGGGACGGCGCACGAGGAAGCCGGAGCGCCCGCGCGGCACGAGAAACTCGTCGTCGCTGAGCTCGGCATAGGCGCGCTGGACCGTGACGCGGCTGACCCCGAGGCTGTCGGCGAGCTGGCGCTCGGCCGGCAGGATGACGCCCGGCGGCAGCGAGCCCGAGAGGATCAGCTCGCGCAGCTGGCCCTCGATCTGCCGGTAGAGCGGCATCGCGGTGTCGCCGCGCAGGCGCAACAGAGACAGCACCGAGGGACGCTCGCCGCTCGCGATGTCCCGGTCGACCTCCCCCTGCATCGTCCGATTTTTGGGGCGCACGTCCGATCGACCTCCGGTACAGAGGCTTATATCGGATCGGCTCGGAGCGCTCCATGCGTGTCTTTGTCATCGGAAGCTTCGTGATCGCCTGCTCGGTCAAGGTCGCGCGGCTGCCGCAGGCGGGCGAGTCCCTCGACGGCTCGGCCTTCGTGGCCGAGCCCGGTGGCAAGGGCTTCAACCTCGCGTTCGCCGCGCACCGGCTCGGCGTCACGGTTGACGGGCTGTTTGCCGTGGGCACGGACGTGTTCTCCCCGGTGGTCCGCGCGACCTTCGCGCAGGTCGGGTTCTCCGAGGCCATGCTGGTGCCGCATGCCGGCTCGACGGGCGCCGGCGTCGCCTTCGTCGATGCAGCCGGCGAGAACTGCCTGGCGGTCTCCCTCGGCGCCAACCTCGCCCTCGCTGCGGAGGATGTCCGAGCCGCGGCCGCCCGCGTCGGGCAGGCGGACCTCGTGGCGGCGACGTTCGAATCGCCGGACGCCCCCATCCGCGAGGCCTTCGCCCTGGCTCGGACGCGGGGTCTTCCCACCCTGCTTAATCCCTCGCCGGTGCGTGCCCTCGACCCGGCGATCCTGGCCGACACTGCGATCCTCGTCGTCAATGCGGTGGAGGCGGCCGATCTGGGCCTCGGCGCTCCCGACGCCATTGCTGCGGCCCGGGCCGCAACGCCGGCCATCGCCGCCCTGCTGGACGGCGGCCTCGAGCTCCTGGTGGTGACCCTGGGGCAGTGCGGCGCGATCGCGTTCCGCCGCGGAGTGCCGCCCCTGCGCCAGCCGGCCTTCGCCGTGACGGCGGTCGATACGGTCGGGGCGGGGGACGCCTTCGCGGCCGGGCTGATGGCGGGCCTGCTCGCACAACAGCCCCTCGACGCGACCCTGCGGCAGGCCGCGGCCTGCGGCGCGCTCACGACCTGCCGGTTCGGGGCCTTCGACGCCTTTCCGACCGCGCAGGCGTTGGCCGCCTTCCTGGACGAAGCCGGACCTCGCCTCACGCCGCATCCAGGCACGGCGCCGTCTGCCCGCTGAACAACGAGAGCGAGGCGACGATGCTCAGCAGCTCCGCCTGCCGCTTGGTCCCGGTCTTGTTGAAGATCGAGGTGAGCTGGGTGCGGACAGTGCTTGTCTGGACGCCGACGCTCTCGGCGTAGCTCTGCAGGCGCGAGCCCCCGGCCAGCGCCTGGAGCAGGCGCGCTTCCGCCGGGGTGAGGTCGAACAGCAGGTTCAGGAGGCCGTCGTCCGGAACGGCCCACGCGCCGACGTGCACGAGGACGAGCAGCACCGCCGAGGCACCGAAGACGTCGCCGGGGTGCCGGTCCAGGCGCATGACGTGAGCGATCTGAGGGCGGTGGTCGGAATAGCCGCGCACCGGCATGCTCTGCGTCGCATGCCGGCCGCCGACGACGTTGCCGATCGCATCCTGCAGCAGCTTGCTGTTGATCAGGCTCTTGAACAGCAGGCCGCCGTGCTGGCCCGGGGGCAAGACCTCCTCCCGCTCCTGCATGCGGGCATTCATGGTCAGCACCCGCCCCGAGGCCGACAGGACCGCCGCGGGAAGCCCGATCTGGTTGAGCGTCATGGTGGCGACGCGGGTGCGCTCGCAGCCGAACTGGGCGCCGAGCTGGCACGCACGCGCGAGATGGGGCCGCAGGGCGTCGAGCCGAGGCAGGATGGCGGCCTCATGGGGGCCGGTCCGGGCCCGGCGTTCGGCGGTGATGATCGCGACGTCGCCGGTCGCCAGGGGAATCGTCGTCCCCACCTGCCAGAACGGCGCGTCGACCTCGCAGGGCCGCCCGTCATGGGAGCCCGGCACGAGGTCGACGTCGCGCATGAAGCCCGCATGAGCCAGGGTGCGCCACTGCGCCGTGCGCCCGCTGCCGCGCCAGGAAGCCGTGGTCGTGTGATGACGCAGGCGCTGCTCCAAAGTCGGTGAGGCGATCCATCGGGGCATTCCGACGGGGGGCAGCACCATGAGCACGGCGCCATCCGAGTTCGCCGTATCGCCAAGAGATTGAAGGACCTCCGGCCAGAGCTCGGGAGTGCCTGCAGCCTCGTAGATCCGGTCGATGAGAGCTTCCCGCATCAGCACGCCCCACGGTGATCCCGCTGATCGCGATAAGACCAATATCAGTCCAAAATCGACGGCGGTATCCCTCAAACGGATGATGCCGGCGGCGCGGGACGGCGACGCGAGCCGGCTTCCGGCAGGTTCGCCGGTGCGTCGCCCCGCCGGGGGCGGCGACGACGCGGCGTCCAGCGTCGTGGGCGAAGCCGTGCAAAGGCCTGACGTGGCGGAGCTTTCCTGTTCGGCCGAGACGTCCGCGGCGGGCCTGCGGCGGCGCAGGCGGTGCCATCCGCCAGACGGAGGATGCTCGGGGTTCAACCATCCCTAGATTGTCGGCTCGCGGAAGGATCAGCCATGAGAACAATCGTCGCCAGCCTCATCGTCGTCTTGTCCTGCACCGGGATCCGGGCCGACGAGTTGAACGACATGCCGGACATCGCCTGCGCCCAAGCATCCTCGGCCCTGGAGCGCGCGCAAATCGGGTGCCCGGACGCCGACAATGCCGCGCCCGAGCCCCGGGCGGTGGCCTCGCCCCTCGACCGCCGGGAAGACGACTGAACGCAGTGCCGCCGCCATGGGCGTCATCGCCACGGCCCTGCTCGCCGGCGCGAGCCTTGGGCTGACTATCGCCGCGCCGATCGGGCCGACGAGCTTGCTTTGCGTCCAGCGCACGCTGGCAGGGGGCCTGCCGACGGGCGTCGCCACCGGGCTCGGCGTCGCCACCGTGCATCTGACATACGGGGGGCTGATGGTGCGCTGGAGCGCGGACTTGGCGGCGGCGTTCTCGAACGGGGCCGTGCTCTCCCTGGTCTCGGGGACGGTGCTGCTCGGCCTCGCAATCCGGGTGCTTCGCAGCGTTTCGGTCCTGCACGTGAGCGGCGAGCGCCGCCACACCCTCGCCGCGAGCTACGGCAGCGCGGTCGTGCTGGCCCTGGCGAATCCCATCACCCCCGTGCTGTTCCTGGCCGCCATGCCGGCCCTCCTCGCGCGCGCGGCCGCGCCGCTTCCGGCGCTGGCGGTCGGCGTCTTCCTGGGCTCGTTCAGCTGGTGGGTCGTGCTCAACACCGCCGTGTCCCTGTTCCGGCGCTGTGTCACCAATCATGTTCTCGGCCGGATGAACAAGGCCGCCGGCCTCCTCCTCGCCGTCCTCGCGTTGAGCCTGCTGGCTCGGGGGTTGGACGGCCGCTGGGTGGGCCTTTTGGACGGTCCGCCCAGGGACGGAACACGATCGGCCGGCCCTCCGATCGGTGCCGAGGGGCCGCGCGGAACCGACCGGGCGACAGCGACACCCTCGCCACCCGTCACGACATCCTCCGCCCGCTCTATGGCCGGGTCGTGGAACGCACCCTAGGTCGGCGTCCCCGTTACGATTCGGAATGATGGACATGCAATTTCAATATTGTCACAATATTGCATTGATATTGTCCGCAGGCTTGTTGCTGTCTTCGGCTCCCGTCGCTTCACGGGAGGAGATGTTCATCGAAACCGTCGAAGGCTGGGACATCAATAAGACACTTCGAAACAACGATCCGCTTCCCTGTCAAATGACCCATTCCTATCGCGACATGACGGACGGGGGAGCTCAAAATTCGGTCGGGATTACGAGATCGGACGGGCAAATCGTATTCATGCTGTCTTATGAAAGATGGAATTGGTCCGAGGGTGAAAGTCTTAAATCAGATCTGATCACCGGAAACGAAACGATCAGCCCCGTCCCAACCTGGATCGGCAAGGGGACGATCCTGTACTGTCGTATACTCGACAGGGAAGTCCGCAAGCTGTCGCTGAGCCGGACGGTTTTCGTGCGGTTTCCCGAGGGAGATGCTGATTTCGACGTTTCGGGTATCGAGGTCGCACTTGCGGCGATGGACCGCTGCAATCGATCCAATACAAAAAACGGGATGGCGAGATAGTAATTCTGTCATTCAATTTGCATTATTATTCCCGAACAGTGATCAATATTTGAGTTGAGGTACTCATAAATCAAGACAATCACTTGCGCGAATAAGCCAATCATATAGATCGAATGCTTGAAATACCGTGATTCTCCTCTCCTGGTTGTCGAAGGGATTCTTGGCGATGGTGGACGGCACGCGTCGGGCGATCCTCGGCGGCATCACTCTGGCGGCCGGTGCGCTCTCAGTGCGGACTTCGTCGGCCGCCGAAGCAGACGGACATGCGGCCGGGTACGATGTGGCCCCTGCTTCAAAATTCGCATCGACGATCCCACGCAAGGTGGGCGATGCCGTCAGTTTCACGACCTCGCTCGACAAAGGCTTGCTCAAAGCGACATCGGGCGGCTGGGCGCGAGACGTGACAGCGAGAATACTTCCTATCGCAACGGACATCGCCGGAGCACATCTTTATCTCAACGCTGGCGGCGTCCGCGAGATGCATTGGCACACGTCGGATGAATGGGCGTATATCCTTGCCGGTCGCTGCCAAGTGACCGTGGTGGACCCGAGCGGGGAGATGGAGGTCGCGAATTATGGGCCGGGCGACCTGTGGTATTTCCCAAAAGGTCACAGCCACGCCATTCAGACCCTGGGGGCTGAACCCTGCCACGCCATTCTCGCCTTCAACGACGGTCTCTATGGAGAGCATGGAACCTTCGGTCTCAGCGATTGGGCGAGCCGGCTAGACCCTGCGATGATGGCGCAGGTCTTCGGGATGCCCGAGGACTCGATCGCAGGCATCCCATCCGGCGAGGTCTATATTCGTCAGGGCGCTCTGATGCCTCTCGACGGGCCGCAATCCCGGGCCACCAAGGTGCTCAGCCGATCCCGCACGCACCGATACCCGATGCTGGCAGCCGGTCCCCAGACGAGCTCGGACGGCGGATCGCTGGCGATTGCCTCTGCCGAAGAATATCCAATGTCCGCGGGCATGACGGGTATGTTGTTGAGGCTCCAGCCCGGCGCTCTGCACGAGCCGCACTGGCATCCAAACGCAAATGAATGGCATTACGTTTCTCGCGGACGGACGCGCGTGACGCTCTTTGCCCCGGACAAGCGGCTCTCTGTCGCCGAACTTTCCGCCGGAGATTGTGCTTACTTGCCACGCGGGTGTGGTCACACGGTGCAGAATATCGGCAAGGAGGAATGCGAAGTCGTAGGCGTGCTCGACAGCGGGTCCTATCAGGAAACGTCGCTGTCGGACTGGGTGCAACGTGTCCCGGCACATCTTCTGGCCAATAATCTCGGCCTTCCCGACGAGGCGTTCGCGAAACTCCCGCGCAAGAAATCTGTCATCATAGCAGCAGCTTAGAGTGTCTGGAGGGTAACTGGTGCAGATCACCGGGCGGTGGCGTTTTGCGGTTTGGCTCGGGCGTGATTCAACATGCGGCATGGCGCTGCCGGATCCCGATGGTTTGGATGCCCTTTCGCTGAGCGAGCTTCGCGGGCTTGTCGTGGGCCTGATCGGTCAGGTCCGGGCTTTGACGGATGAGAACCGGGCGTTGCGCGACGAGGTCGCGCGCCTGAAGGGCTTGCCACCACGGCCGCCGACGCGTCCGACCCCGTCCGGAATGGAGGCGGCGAGCGAGCGGGCGCAGACCGATCCGGGCAAACGGCGGCGGCGCGGACCTGTGCGGGATCGATGTGTGGTGACGCGCGAGGTCGTGCTGAAGGCCGCGGTTCCGGAAGGCTCGCGCTTCAAGGGCTACGAGGATCTCGTCGTGCGCGACCTGGTTCTGGAGGCGGTGGTGATCCGCTACCGGCGCGAGCGCTGGTGCACGCCGTCGGGAGCAAGCGTGGTGGCCCCGCTGCCGCCGGGGCTCGCGGGCGGGTTCGGGCCGCATCTGCGCCGTTTCCTGCTGGCCGCCCACGTCCAGGGTCAGGTCACCAGCGAGCGCCTGACGGCGATGCTGTCGGGGCTCGGGCTGACGATTTCGAAGCGACAGGTGGTCCGTCTCCTGTGCGGCCCGCTCGATCGCTTCGTCGCCGAGGACCGGGCTGTCCTGCGCGCGGGCCTGGAGAGCGCGGCCTGGATCAGCGTCGACGACACCTCCGCTCGGCATGCGCGGACCGACGGCGTGACCACGCAGATCGGCGATGCGCGCTTCACCGCCTTCCGCACCGGCACCGCGAAGTCCCGCCTGAACTTCCTCGCGCTGCTACGAGCGGGACACGAGGACTACGTCGTCGACGATACGGCGCTCGCGTACATGCGCACCCGCGCGCTCGCCGGCCCCTTCCTGGCGGCGCTCGCTGCTCATCCAGTCAAGGTCTTCGCCGATGCCGCCGCCTGGAAAGCGCATCTGACCGCCCTGGGCTTCGATGCGCGGGCCGTCACCCCCGATCCGATGCGGATCGCCACCGAGGGCGCACTCTGGGGCGCGATCCGGCATCACGGGCTATTGCCCGATACGGTGATCGTCTCCGACGGGGC
>NZ_JAKSYF010000161.1:0-27511 GCF_022829745.1 Methylobacterium sp. E-016 | reverse complement strand
GACGAGCAGCTGTTGCTGTTGGCCGCAGTCGTATGCAGCGTCGGCATCTACGCCTCATCCGCCATCGCCGCTCATGCGGCGCGTTCGGAAGGCGTAGCTCGGCGCAAATGGGGCATCGTCAGTATCGTCGCCGCCGGCTGTACCGCGTGGGCGACCCACATGATCGCCCTGCTCGCCTATCGACCCGGCATGGCGGCCGGCTTCGAACCGATCCTGACGGCAGTCTCGCTGTTCCTCGTGATCGGGGGGATCGGCACCGGGGTCGGCCTCTCCATCGGCCAGCGCGCGCGTGCGCCCCGCTTCGTGGCAGGCGTCATCCTGGGTTCGGGCGTCACCGCCCTCCATTACGTCGGACAGGCGTCATATCGGGTGACGGGGCACGTCACCTGGGACTGGGGCTTCATCGCCCCATCCGTGCTCCTGAGCCTCGGTCTTTCCGGCCTCGCCCTGATCATGGCGGGTGAGCGCGATCGCTCCCGCCGACGTTTCGCCGGCCCCCTGCTGTTCGGTTCGATCGTGGTCCTGCATCTCGCCGGTATGACCGCGGTCACCATCGCCTACGACCCTCAGGTGGCATTGCCCGCCTCCGCCATCGCCCCGGAGACGATCGCCCCGATCATCGCGCTCGTCTCGTTCGGCCTGCTCAGCCTCGCCTTCTTCGGCTTGCGGTCCGCCTTGAATGCCCGGGCGCAGCTGCGCAGGGACAGCGCGCGTCTGCGGGAGCTGGCAAGCCTTTCGCTCGAAGGCCTCGCCGTATGCGACGGCGAAGTCGTGACGACGGCCAATCGTAGCCTTGAAGAGATGTCCGGCCTGACTCAGGCACAGTTGGTCGGGTGCAACGTGAAACGCCTGCTCCCCGGACTGGTGCTGGGCGACCTCCCGGAACACGAGGAACGCGAAGTCGAGCTCGTCGACGCCGCGGGTGGGCATGTCCCGGTCCGCGTCGTACGGAAAGACATCTCACTCGGCCACAAGCGCCAGACCGTGATCGCCTTCCGGGACCAACGGGAGCGCCTGCAATCGGAAGCACGGCTCCGGACGCTCGCCTTTACGGACACCGTGACTGGGTTGCCCAACCGGGCTCGCTTCGGCGACCTGCTGACCCACCATTCCGCGACCTTGCGGAACGGGGAAGGCGGCTTCGCCGTGCTGATGCTCGATCTCGATCGGTTCAAGTTCGTCAACGATACGCTCGGTCACGGCATGGGCGACGACCTCCTGCGTAAGGTCGCCGCGCGGCTGCAAGCCGTCGTCGGCGAAACCAACATCGTGGCACGTCTCGGCGGGGACGAGTTCGCCATCCTGCTTCTGGGCTCCGTCGGCGTCGCGTCTGTGGAATCCCTCGCGGTCGCCCTCGTGGAGGCGATCGATCGACCCTTCCTGCTCGACGGGCAGCTGGTTCATGTCGGCGTTAGCATCGGTATCGCGATGGCTCCGCTGAACGGCAGCCAACCCGAGGAACTGCTCCGCAATGCCGATTTCGCCCTCTACAAGGTCAAGGGTGAGGGCAAGGGGTCTTTTTGCCTGTTCGAGCCGGCGCTTGCCGAACGCATGCAGGCGCGCATCCGTTTGGAAGCCGACATGCGCCGCGCCCTCGAGGTCGGCGAGTTCGAGGTCCACTACCAGCCGCTCGTCGATGCCGAGACGGGGGTAGTGACCGCAGCAGAAGCTCTGGTCCGCTGGCGTCACCCTGTACGCGGCCTCATTCCGCCGATCGAGTTCATCCCCCTGGCCGAGGAGACCGGCCTCATCTTGCACCTGGGTGCCTGGGTGCTGCGAACGGCTTGTACGCAGGCGTCGACGTGGTCCAGCTCGATCAAGGTGGCGGTCAATCTCTCGCCCGTTCAGTTCCGCGACGACCGTCTCGCGGAAACGGTCGCTGCGACCCTCAAAGCGACCGGGCTTGAGGCGGGCCGTCTCGAACTCGAAATCACGGAAGGCGTCATGCTCGACGACGAGGAACGGACCCTTTCGATGCTCACGAAGCTCAAGGCGCTTGGTGTCAGCCTCGCGATGGACGACTTCGGGACCGGGTATTCCTCACTCAGCTATCTGCGCCGCTTCCCGTTCTCGAAGATCAAGATCGATCGTTCCTTCGTTCGTCTCCTGCCTGAGGATACGGAGAGTGCGGCGATCGTCCGGGCCATCATCACCATGGGCGCGTGCCTGGGTATGACGACCACCGTCGAAGGTGTGGAGACGGCGGAACAGTACGCGTTCGTCGCCGAGGCCCAATGCAGCCAGGTTCAAGGCTATCACGTCAGCCGTCCGCTGCCCCATGCCGAGTTCCTCAGTTTCCTGACGGGCATGAAGGCCGCGGCTTGAGCAATCGCTGACGTTCGTCGCACTGTTTCCGAAGTGCACCCAGCGCTTGCTTCTAAGTGACGGTTCACGTCGCGAAGCCACGCAGATCTGAGATTGCCGGCCTGCCGACGAATGGCTGCTTTCGGGAACAGCCAACAGCAATTCAAACGGCTGCCATGAATTGTAGGCAGAATGTCCGGTTCTAGCCGAAAGTCCAAAGGCTGCTCACCACCCAACCCAGTCGTTGGCCTCCACCTCAACAGCCTGAGAGCGGACGTCACGAGGGTCGGCAAGAGGTCGGAAGCTGACCCAGGGCATGAGTTCCTTCCGTCAGATTTCGACTACTAGCTCTACCTGCATCAGGTCCAGGCCGAGCTGGGGGCGGGGGCAATTCCGTAGATTGGTCTCCGCGACTCCCCTCAAACGCTTACCGTCTGCGAAATGAAACGAGGCATCCAGCTTGCCGAGCAGTCCAAAAGGCTGCTACATTTCCCCTGGCGACGGGCCAGCTAAACGTCTGACAAGACTAGAGATTTTCTGTGACTGTTGCGAGGGACAGGATCCAGGTCCCCCAGCCAATGAATTTTCAACGACTTAGCTTCAACGACGAGCGCCTACGGCGGCAGGTTTGACTTTTCTTCGGAACGGTCTTCCCCGTGCAGATCGCCGATCACGCGTGCGTTCGACCGTTTCATGTCGGTGGTACGTCGGCGTCGCGTAGGCCGTGCGTTGGCCCAAGATATCGGCGATCTCCCGATCCGTATTTCCGAGCTCGCGCAGGTCGGTCGCGACGCTGTGGCGAAGATCACCTCGCCGTTCAGGCACTCGTCGCGGAGCTTCGCGTTGGAGCTTTCGCAATAGCCGTTTTCCCAGGGACCGCCCGACTCGATGCAGGCTGCCCGCGAGCCGACCGCTGCGATCCAGTCCTGAACCGCTTTGTCGATCAATTCCAGCCCGTTGCCCGGGCGGATTTGATGGGGTGCCCAATCTAAACCGAACAAGTCCGAGAGCACGTCGATCACGTCTACCGCCTGGAGCTTGCGAGTGATCCGGTTGAGCAGGCGCCTGCGGGTGGGCGCGCTGCGCGATCCTTGGGCCCGCCGCCACGTTCAGCGTTCGGTGCTTGCGACCCCTGTGCGTACGATGCTCGACGAAGTCGTAGGACCGGATATGTGTGGTTCTGGCATGTGGTGGAGCGGATCGAGTTTTCGAAACTGCTCCTTCGATGCCTTCGAGATCCGCTTACCTCTTCGACAGGAGCGCACGCCAAATCAGTAACTGCCTTGGATCAGGCAACTCGGGCACAGGGCACGTTCCGCCATCGTCGTCGAAACGCGGGTGACGCGTTTCCCGGATCGAGCTGACGACATCAGATTCGCGAATTTCGATCCTGCAGGTGATTTTCCGGGTTGGATGGGTGTCGTTCGGTTGGTCAACGATTCGAGGAGCTCGAGTTCCCAATTCTTCGCCTTGTAGGCTGAGGCGCGCATCGCGGCTTCCTTTCGGAGAATGCCGGAGCGCGTGTCGCCTCCGAGGAGTTTGGCACCGGGCGGTGCCCATTCCTCCGCCGTCCGACCGGTGATCGCCAGGACGTAGCTTCGGGTTTCCATGGGCAGGCCGCCGCGGCCAGCGAGCCAGTTCGCAACCCGCGTCGGGCCGCCGTTATAGGCGGCGGCGGCAAGGCCGATATTCCCGAATTGCCGGGTGAGGTCGCTGAGGAAGGCGGCCGATTTCGGCAGGGCCTCAGCCGGGTCGAAGGGATTCTTCAGCCCGCGGTCGGCTGCCGTGCCGGGCATGAACTGCGCGATCCCCTGGGCGCCGGCGCGGCTGACCGCGCGATGATTGAAACCGCTTTCCTGCTTGATCAGGCGCAGGAAGTAATCGACCGGCACGGAGTGGGCGGCGGCGGCTTCGCGCGCGATGCGTTTGACCCCCGCCACATCGTGCGGCGCGGTGTCGGCCTGCGGTGCCTGCACCGGCCTCCTCAGGACCTTCAGCACGAGGGGGATGGTGGCTCCTTCGCGCAACTGGACCGCGACCGCCTCACCGCCCGGCCCATCCTGAACGGGGCTCTGCCCCGCCCGGGCGAGGTCGGACGAAGCCGCGCAAAGCAGGGCAAGCACGACGAAGGTCCGCAGGCGGGCCGCGAACCGCATGGCCGATCCGTCCGACATCAAAACGCCTGCTCGATCGGGCCGAGAACCATGCCCAGCCGGAGGCGGGAGGACAGCGAAGGCTCCGAGCGTTTGACGGATCCTGTGCGGTGACGGCACCGAAGCGCGATGGGACGGGCTTTCCCGAGATTCATGCTTGACGGGACCGCAGGAAACGCGATGCCCTGTCGAGAGTTGATCCGCGTGATCGAGGTTTCGAGAAGCAATGTCGCGTCCAGGGAAGAGATCGACCATGTTGAGACCTTGGATGGCGCTCGCGGTGGTTTGCGTGTCGACGACCGTCATCGCAGGAGAGCAGGTTCGTCCTCACCGTGGCTCGCCCGCGCGCCCGTCGATCGAGCAATCGTCCGAGGCCCGGATCCAGCAGGTTCCCGAGCGCTCGCGATCGCCGGCCCAGCCGATCCCCGAAGGCGAGGCGAAGAGCGCCAATGTCCGCGGGCCCTCCGCGCCGGTCACCTGCAACGGCCAGAACTCCGAATCCCCGGCCTGCTACACCGCAACCCAGCAGAGCCGTCCCGTAACCCGCTGACATCCGGTCCGCATCCATCGTGCCTGACGGCGGGCGAGCCCGCGCGGCGACGGCGTCACCCCTTCGCCGCGAGGGCGACCGGTGACACGGCCTCGGGCGATCCCGGCTCCGTCACGGCGAAATCGACCGCGCGACGCTGGTCCTCCAGGGCCCGCAAGAACGCCTCGCCGGCCTCGGCATCCTTGAATTTCCAGAGCTTGTTCTTCACGCCCTCGAAGATGAGCGAGTAGACCGCCAGCTGAACGCCTTCCCGAACGGCCAGGGTCGTGGGCGAATTCTTGGTGAAGCCGGCTTCGGCCTGGAGCAGATGGTCCACCGCCGCGAACTTGAACGCGGTTCCGTTCACCAGCACCGAGTAGATGGTCTTCGTCGTGGTCACCGAGGCGAGGACGCGGCCGGTCTGAACGCTGACGGCGCGAAGGGCCACGGTGACGATGTCCTGCCGGTACTGCGCGTTGCCGCCGATCCCGAGGTAGTTCGCGCCGATTCCGCCCGTGGTCTCGTTCGAATCGTAGCCGATGATGCCGCCCTGGAGCGTGACGCCGGCGAAGCGCAGCGGTGGCAGCCCCTTGGACTTGTCACCCTCCACCGCGGTGCGGGTGTTCTGGATGATCTGCCGCTCCTGGAGGAGAGCGGCGAGCTCGTTGCGCTCGGCAACGTTGAACCAGCGGCCGCCGCCGGCCTTCACCAGCACGTCGGTCAGGATCGGTGCGCCGCCTTGTGTCGTCGCACGCGAGAACTCCGCGAAGTTGTCGTTCGGCTTGTTCTGTCCGGTCAGGTCCGGGAAACTGTAGACCGCCACATCCAGCGCCTGGACCGGGGGCGGCAGCCTCTCGAGGATGATTCCGGTCTTGGTGTCGGCCACGAGGGCGGCCGGCTGGGTCGCGGGATCGAGCGCCGATCCGGTCAGCGCAACGCAGCCCGCGAGGGCGGGCGCGAAAGCCGCGGCGACCGCGACGCGCTTTAGAAGTGTGAACATTCGCCTCGAGCCCCTGCGCGTCTTCTTGTCGTTGTCCTGCGATCGAGCTGATCGATCACGGGTTCGCGGGGATAGCGGTTCCGTTGATGATGATGGTGGGCGTGGCCACGCTGTTCGAGCCGCCCAATTTGCTCAGCGCTTCGTTGAGCCCGGAGAGATCCGGGGAGTTCTGGCCGGATTTCGCGCCCGCGCCCTGCGCCTGCGCGGTCGACAGGAGAAAGGTTCCGTTGAGCGGATTGCCGCCGAAGGTCGGGCTCACCGGGCGATAGAGCTGCTCGGTCGCCGATCCGGGCGCGCTCGCAAGGGTTCCGCACAGGAGCGAAGCAACTGCCAAGGCTAAAATTTCATCGGCCCCTCACTGCGATATTTCAGATCATCTAGGGTCATGCGAGTTAACGCTTAATCAACAAGCCTCCATTCGGAAGGCGCGCAATCAACATATTAACCGGAATAGACCCTTGAGGCTGAATTACACCGACATTCAATCCTTGAGTTCCAAGTAGCACAATGTTGGAGTGAAGATTGTTGCCTGCCTGCAACACGCCAACCTGATTCAGGTTGCCGATGATGCCGGCAGTCGATTGATTTCCCGTTCCTGTCTGCAGATGAGCCACGTGGTTGTTGTTGCCGATCTGCAGGGTCTGCGCGACCTGGCCGGACCCGCGCGCGGCGGCCATCTCGGGCGTCGCCATCGGCGCGGGGATCGCCGGCGACCGAGCGAACGGGGTCGCGGCGCCGTTGGTCGACCCGAAGGCCTGGACCGGGACCGAGGCGCCGATGGCTGCCTGCGCCACGTAGGCCGATTCGGCCCGGGCCGGGACGGATGCGAGGGCGGCGCAGATGGCGACGGATGCGCTCGCCGTGGCGATGCGACGGATCGCGTGGGTGAGCCCGAGGGTCAGGGCGAGTGGCATGAGATGCTTCCTTGATCCCACGTGAGGACCAGTTTCGCCTCGTAGTGCCCGAGTGCCGAGCGATCCAAGGTCAGGGTCGACAGGACGGTTTCCGAATTCGCCGAGAGCGCGAAGGCGCCGCTCTGGACATTCCGGCTGGTTCCGGTCTCGCTCTCCTTCGAGACGAAGAGCGAATACTGAACTTGAAGATCGCGGTCGGCTCTGGCGAGCGCCTGGAGGCGGAGGAATTGCGAGGTCGGTTCGGCTTCGACGGTGCAGGCCACGCCCGCGATGGAGGCCGTGGCCCTGGGCATCGAGAAGGCCGGATGGGTCCCGAGGCAACCAGCAAGGCAGAGGAGCGCTGCGCGCACGAGACCCCGGATCGGCGATGCTGCGCGCCGCATGCGGTCTGCTCTCGATCTGGAGAAAGAGAGGCGGCAGGCTTGTTCGGCCTGCCGCCTTCCGGGACTTAGCGCTGCACGGTCACGGCGGTGTTGCGGTAGCCGAACTGAGCGGTGACGGAGCTGTTGGAGACGTTGCCGGCGCTGGACTGCGAGGTCATCGCGTAGTTGGCCGCACCGACCTGCACCGTCTGCTGGGTGTTGGCACCGATCATGTTCTGCGGGCCGGTGGTCTGGAACGCATTGGCGGTGTTGTTGTAGCCGGCCTGCACGATGAGCGAGCCATTGATACCGATGCCATCGGCCAGCGGATTGGCGATGGTGGTGCCCTGGGCGGTCAGCGCCTTGTTCTTCGCGCCGATCTGCAGCGTGGCGGCGCCGTTGCCATTGAGAGCCAGCGAATTGTTGCTCTGGCTGGTGACGGCGCTGTTCTTGGAGCCGAGCTGGACGGTGCCCTGCAGGTTCGAGCCGTTCTCCTGGCCGACGATCGCGGTGTTCTGCGAGCCGATCTGAGCGACCGTCGAGTTGTTGGAGGTCGGCAGGAGGCTGACGCCCTTCTGCGAGGTCAGGGCATTGTTGCCGCCGCCGATCTGCGTGGTGGCAGCGGTGTTGGTAAAGCCCTTGAGTTTGCTGGCCTGAGCTGTGACCGAGACGTTGTCGACGCCGACCTGGAGGGTGTCCTGGCCGTTGTTGCCGCCGGTCTGGGTGGCGAGCGAGACGTTGCCGAGGCCGAACTGCTCCGTGGTGGAGGCGTTCGCGCGCGACTTGGCGCCACCGCTCTGGTTGGTCAGGGCGAAGTTGCCGACGCCGACCTGGAGCGTGCTCTGGGCGTTGTTGCCGTCGGTCTGCCCGACGAGGGCGCCGTTGTTGGCGCCGAACTGGGCGATGTCGGAGCTGTTGCTGCCGGCGGTGGCGCTCTTCTGAGCGACGACGGCGGAGTTGCCGGCGCCGACCTGGAGCGTGCCCTGGCTGTTGTTGCCGCCGTCCTGGCTGATGGCGGCGCCGTTCTTCACGCCGAACTGCGAGGTGGTCGACAGGTTCGTGCCGTACTTGCCGCCGGTCTGGGCGAGCGCCGTCATGTTGCCGGCACCGACCTGCAGCGTGTCCTGACGGTTGCCGCCGCCGGTCTGGCCGATGACGGCATCGTTCTTCACGCCGAACTGCGAGGTGGTCGACAGGTTCGTGCCGTACTTGCCGCCGGTCTGGGCGAGCACGGTCATGTTGCCGGCGCCGACCTGCAGCGTGTCCTGGGCGTTAGCGCCGTTGGTCTGGCCGATGACGGCGCCGTTGGCGAAGCCGAACTGCTGGACGAGCGAGGCGTTCGAGGCCGCGCCGGTGCCGGCCTTGGTCTGCGAGGATACCACCGAGTTGCCGGCGCCGACCTGCAGGGCGGTCTGGGTGTTGTTGCCGTCGGTCTGTCCGACGAGGGCGGTGTTGCCGGTGCCGAACTGGCCGGTGGTGGAGGTGTTGGTGCCTGCGCTGCCGCCGGTCTGACCCGAGACGGCGACGTTGCGGACACCGACCTGCAGCGTCTGCTGGGTGTTGTTGCCGCCGGCCTGGCCGACGAGGGCACCGTTGCCGAGACCGATCTGCGTGGTGGTCGACGTATTCTCGCCGAAGGTTCCGCCGGTCTGACCGATCACGGCCGAGTTGACGGCACCGATCTGGAGGCTGCGCTGGGTGTTGTTGCCGGCCGACTGCCCGACCAGGGTGCCGTTGCCGAGGCCGAACTGAGCCGAGGTGGAGTCGTTCGCGCCCTTGGCGCCGCCGGTCTGGGCGGTGACGTTGACGTTGCCGGCGCCGACCTGAAGCGCGCTCTGGGTGTTGTTGCCGTTCGTCTGGCCGACGACGGCGTTGTTTCGGGCCCCGAGCTGGACGATGCCGGACTTGTTCTGGGTGCTCTTGGCGTTCGCCTGCGAGGTCAGGGCCCGGTTCTTGACGCCGGCCTGGACCGTGCTCTGCGTGTTGTTGCCGCCGGCCTGGCCCGAGAGCGCCTCGTTGTAGGCGCCGACCTGCGCGATGAACGACTCGTTATCGGCCGCGAAAACGGCCGTGGAGCTCGCGAGAACGAGCACCAACGCTGCTGACGTCTTCATTTGGAGATGCCTACTCTATCCGGGCGGGTCGCTTTGAAGTTGCAACCACTGTGGAGCATCGAACGATTCGCTGCACTCGGATCGATTTAATGTCACGTTAACGAATCAACGGCAAGTGAGGCTGTTAAAATTCAGTTAACAATGCACATCCTCCTTCGTTCCACGCTTCTTCGACGATCGCGCGACTGCGGCGAGGGCCTGGAAGAATGGGGATTGAGGTATTTCAGGCTGCCGCCCGCCGCCGCAACTCCGAGATAGTTGATGCGATGGTATTTGGCGGACATATCGGCCCCTGAGCGATGCCGATTCGGCCATCCGTTTCTCTGGCATCGCGAGACGAACTCGATGGGGCGGCGATCGATTGCCCCCTCGCGTCGCAGCGCGGGCGAAAGATCCGCATTTATCGTTCCGTGCGGTCCCTGCTCGGAGCGGCCGCTCTCGAGGCCCCTGGCCGAGACACCGAGGGCGGCGTCGCGACCAGGCTGGTTAATGGGGCGATCACGAATTGGCCCTACACGGGAATCCCGAATCGTAGAGGGGGCCGAGACATGATCCGCTTCGCGCAAGTCGCAACGTTCGCTGCATTGACCATCCCCGGTGCGACCCCGATCCTTGCCGCCGAGGCCTATGTTCAACAGGCCGCGATCGCCCAGGCCGGCGACGTCCCCGTGCGACTCCCGGCAAGCCCGCTCCTGGCCGCGCCCGTGACCCTCGCCTCCGCCCAGGCCACCGCCGCGAGCCGGCAGGCAGGCAACACGGCGCAGGTCGCGCAGATCGGAAGCTATAACAATGGCATGGTCTCGCAGACCGGCATGGGAAACGTCGCCGCGCTCTATCAGCAAGGGCAGGGCAATGTCGCCGTGATCTCGCAGACCGGCCGCTCGCGCTGAGATTTCATGACCACGATCGTGTATCGACGATTTCGTCCGTCCGAATCGTGACTTGATGCGACCTATTCCGTTTGATGGCCGTCTCGGGGCAACGGTCGTCAAACGCGCTTCGGACCTTCCACATCCACGCTAGAGTGCGGAGCGGATTCCCGGCGTCTGAAGATCGCGGCTCGTGTAGGCGGCGTTCCCCAAGCTAAATCAATGCGATTTTCGCGAAACGTGTGATTCAGGTGGACACGCTTGAGAACCTTCTTGCAGACCCAGGGATTGTGCGGCTAGAAGCCGTCCTTGGTCCACGCGAACTGCCGAACAGGCGGCTGTTCGGCACCCAAGACTTCGTGCGATGGCTAGATGGGCAAGTACGCCAGCAAGAACCGTCGCCAAGCGGAGCCGAAACGACACCACTCGAACAGATCGACGACCTCTTTCACCGATATTCGACGGGCGGCTTCCTGGCTCATCGCCGGGAATTTCGTTGTGTCAAAGTCGAAAAAAATCCTGTATGGGAATTAAAGACCGTAGACGTTCGAATATTCGGCTGGTTCCCGGCAAGAGACTGCTTCGTGTGTGTTTTTGGAGATTTTGCTGATCGCGTAAAAGATCATGATCTCTATCGCGGCTATCGCCTCGAAATTCGGCGGATGCGACGCGAGATGGGGATCAAAGAAGATCTTTGCGGGATGGGGGGGGCGCCGAGTGACGTCATATCATTTTAGGACCAACGGCCGGTCCCGATCGGCGGGACGCCTGATCGGTCGCGTGCGCAGCGAGCTGCTCCAGGCCTTGCTGGAAGAACGCACGGCATCGGGCGCCTCCATCCAATCCGTCGCCGACAAGCTCCTTCTCGAGCGCTCGGTCATCAACGGCCAGCTTTCCGGGCATCAGCAGCTCTCGCTTCGACTGATCGCCGATCTGGCTTGGGCCCTGGATCGCGAGATCGTCTTCGAGATCCGCAAGGTCGAGCGGCAGGCGGGCCAGAACTCTCCCCCGGAAGTGTCCACGGCGATGTCTCGCGCACCGACCCTGGTCGGCGTTTCGCGCACCCTGACGTCGACGCTGCCGCCCAGCCGCCAGATCCACGTGCGACCTCGGCAGGCGAGGCAGAAAAGCGCCTCCACATGAAGCGCCATGGATTCTCGATCTTCTGCGACGACATTCGTAACGAGGTGGGCGGAAAGCTGAGTTTCATCGGGTGCTACAATTCGGTCATGTTCGCCTCTCCGGACATGCCGTTCATCCTGCCGAAGTTCTGCATCCATACGCATGTGATCTCGTCGGCCGAGCACCCGCTCTCCTCCGTCCTGCTACGCTGCTACGTGCCCGGCCTCGAGGATCCGATCATTGAGGAGCCGGTGGAGACGCCGCCCATCGCCGAGCAGCGGAAGCTCGTCTCCGCGCTCGAATCCGGCAGCACGGCGCCGCGATACATCGTGGCGTCGGCGAGCCTGATCCTCTCGCCCTTCGAAATCTTGAGCACGGGCCTCATCAGCGTCCGCGCCGTCCTGGGCGACATGGCGGAAGAACTCAGCCTCGGATCGTTGAGGGTGGTCGTCGCAGACTAGGTGTTTGATCCCACGGCGTGGTGATATGGTTGAGCACCATGCTGCCAGGGATGCGCTCTGGCCCAGGTTCTTCATGGAAGGCCGTGGCGGACTTGTCGATCGCGATGCCGGGCGGAATTTCCCGCGGATCGACCAAGTCAGGATCGATGCTCGCGGCCTCGATGCGGCGACGGAGCACCGCGGTCCTTCCCGATACGAGGCGTTGGTCTTCGAGCGGTGTCCTGAGCCATTTCTCGGCCCTCCAATCCACGATCTCAGAAGGGGATCGGGATGCGGACCCGACATCAAGGGCTGGCCAAAACCTCGATCCCGGCGCGCGCACGCACTCCGAATGACCCCGATCGCGGTTTTTCCTCCCCACGGTCCCAGCCTTCTGCGCCTACTCCTCTCTTGCTGTGGTCGAGGGTCTTGCTCGATGAGGTCGGCGACGGCTTGGTCGTGCACCGTGACGGGGAACCGCGATCATCTGCAGGGCTTGGCCTTCCTGCCGGCATGAGGTCCGGCGGGAGAGCAGCATGTCGAGCGACACCCACAAGCATCAGGAACTGCTCAGCGCTCTGAAGGCCGCGCAGGGCAAAGGCGACGGCTCCTTCGAGCAGGCCGTGACGAATGCCTTCGAGCACGTCTTCGAGCACCTCGATCGACTGAACTCGCACGTGTCGCTCGGCGGACCGGAGGGGGACGAGCGTCATCTCAAGACCGGTGAGTCGCCGACGCTGCGATAAGCTCCGGGCCCTGACTTCCGATTCGGAGTCAGGGCCGTCGTCGCGGCCTTCCTCTCGATGGCGCCGGTCGTCATGCGACGTGATCGAGCCCAGGGCCGGCAGCGAGTTCGTTGACCAGGATGCTCACGGTCCGCATCGGTCGGTCTGTCGTCGGTCGCCTCGCACAGGATGGCGAGCGGGGACGGCCGCACGCCGGCGGCGCGAAGATCGCCGAGGATCCCTGCCGAGCAGGGCACTCGGAACCATCGGGGTGTGCGGCTGGTCCAGCGCAACGGCTATCGTGACCGGGACTGGCAGACGCGGGCCGGGACCGTCGAACTGCGCATTTCGAAGCTGCGGAGGGGCTCGTGCTTCCCGGCTTTCTTGATCGCCTCGGCGGCGGTGATCGTGAGCACCGACGGCCGGCGCGAGGTGCGCGGCATGGATGTCGGCCCCTCCGAGGCCGAGACGTTCGGGACAGCCTTCCGCAAGCTCGCCCGGCGGGGGCTGCGCGCGGTCAAGCCGGTGATCTCGGACGCCCACGAGGGCATCAAGGCATCGGTGGCCCAGGTGATGAGCGCAACCTGGTAGCACTGCCGCATCCACTTCCGGAGGACGGGGCTCGCCCAGGCCGGCCGCTCAGGTCTTCGATGCGCTTTGCGGGGCTCTGATTCCTCGGGGCGCGTTCGAGCCACGGTCCTGCGGTCAGCTCAAAGACTTCAAACGACGGACGACGCGGTCCGGGCGGCCTCCGGACTCACCCCCAGGCGCCGCTCCGCGCGCGGGCGCGCATGGCCTCGATGAACAGGCGGACGCTCGGCAGGTGCGCGCGGCTGGCGTCGAACAGCAGGTGGATCGGCACGGGCGGCGGCGCGTGCGCGTCGAGCACGCTGCACAATCGGCCCGCGGCGAGGCCCTCGGCCGCCTGGTAGCTGAGGACGTTCGCGAGCCCGAGCCCGGCCGCGGCGGCGGCCAGCTGGGCATCGATCGAGGTCACGGTCAGCCGCGGCGCGACGGCGACGCCCTGCGACCGCGGGCCGAAGCGCCAGTGCGAGCCGGTTCGGACGTTGTCGCCGGCGATGATGTCGTGCTCGGCGAGCGCCTTCGGGTCGGCCGGCCGCCCGCGCGCGGCGCAGTAGGCCGGGCTCGCGACGATGACCTGCCGCACCGTGCCGATGGCGACCGACCTGAGGCGGCTGTCGCGCGGCTCGCCGATGCGGACCGCCACGTCGATCCCCTCCTCGACCAGCCGGATGTTCCGGTCGAGCAGCATCAGGCGCGCCGACACCGGCCGGTGCCGGGCGAGCAGGTCCGCCACCACGGGGAGGACGTGCAGGCGGCCGAAGACGACCGGCGCCGTGATCTGCAGCTCGCCGTGCGGCGCCGCCTGGCGCCCCATCACGACGTGCTCGGCATCCTGCAGCCGCATCAGGATCTCGCGGGCGCGATCCAGGAGGGCGGCGCCCTCCTCGGTCAGCGCCACGCTGCGGGTCGAGCGCCGGAACAGCGGCACGCCGAGATGCCGCTCGAGGGCGGCGATGGTCCGCGTCACCGCGGGCGGCGAGTGGCCGAGGTGGCGGGAGGCGGCCTTGAAGCCGCCCCGCTCGGCCACCGCGACGAAGGTGGTCAGCGCCGCGAAGCGGTCCACGCGATCATTCCCGAAAACGAAATTCTGAACTGCGAAGGTGATGGATTATCGCCGCCGCGTGAAGCCGCTACCTCTCCGGCATGCCCGGTACCTACTTCCACCACCTGTTCGGCGAGACGGCGCGCACGCTCCAGGCGCGCGCCGGCTCCCGCGCCAGCTACGCCAGGCGGGAGGCCGCGTCCGCCGACGGGCGCGATGCGCTGACCGAGCGCGAGCACGCCTTCCTGCAGGCGCGCGACAGCGTCTACCTGGCGAGCGTCGGCCCCGAGGGCTGGCCCTACATCCAGCATCGCGGGGGGGCGGCCGGCTTCGTCCGGTCGTTGGGCGAGAACCGGATCGGATTCGCCGACTATCCCGGCAACCGGCAGTACATCTCGCAGGGCAACGTGATCGAGCGCGGCCGGGTGGCCCTGTTCGCGATGGACTATCCGGCCCAACGCCGGCTCAAGCTCATCGGCCACGCGCGCATCGTCGCGGCGGCCGAGGATCCCGATCTCGTCGCGCGGGTCTCGCATCCCGCGGCGCCGCCGGCCGTGGCCGCGTTCGTGATCGACGTGGTCGGCTTCGACTGGAACTGCCCGCAATTCATCGCGCCGCGCTTCACGCGCGCCGAGATCGAGGCCGAGCTCGGGCCGCTGCTCATCGAGAACGCGAACCTGCGCGCCGAGCTGGCGCGCCTCAAGGGAGCCTCCGCATGACCGAGCCGTCGACCCGTGGCGTGCATCACGTCGGCCTCGCCGTGCCGGACCTCGACGCCGCCGAGCGCTTCTTCGTCGACGCGCTCGGATGGCGCGTCGCCGGCGGCGTGCCGTCCTACCCCGCCGTGTTCGTCTCCGACGGCGCGATCCTCGTGACGCTGTGGCGGATCGCCGATCCGGAGGCCGCGGTGCCGTTCGACCGCCGCGCCAACGTCGGGCTGCATCACCTCGCCCTCAAGGTCGCCGACCGCGCGGCGCTCGCCGCCGCCTACGACCGGGTGCGCGGCCATCCGGGGACGACGATCGAGTTCGCGCCCGGTCCGATGCGGGAGGGGTCCGAGACGCACCACTTCATCGGCACGATGCCGGGCGGCGTGCGCCTCGAATTCGCCACGGCGTAGGACCGTTCCTGTCGCCAGGCCGGCTTTCACGTCGGCGCCCTGCACTCTCGGACCGAACGGCGGGAACCTCGTCCCATGGCCTTGCCGACGCCTGCCCGGCCTCGAACGCTTCCGCACGGCGATCGCGCCGGCGCCGACGACAGACGGACGGCCCGGCGCGCGGTCGCCTCGGCCTCCTGCGCCAGCCTGATCGGGATCGGGCTCGCGCGGTTCGCCTATACGCCGCTGCTTCCGGCGATCATCGACGGCGGCTGGTTCGAGGCCTCGACCGCGGCCTATCTCGGGGCGGCCAACCTTGCGGGTTATCTCGCCGGCGCCCTGCTCGGGCGGCCGCTCGCCGCCCGCACCCGCGTTCCCGTGGTGCTCCGCGCGATGATGGTGGTGGCGACCGCGGCGTTCTTCGCCTGCGCCTACCCGCTGAACGTCGCGTGGTTCTTCGCCTGGCGCTTCGCGTCGGGCTTTGCCGGAGGCGCGCTGATGGTGCTGGCCGCGCCCGCCGTGCTTCCGCACGTGCCGCCGGGCAAGCGCGGCCTGGCCGGCGGCCTGATCTTCATGGGCATCGGCGTCGGCATCGCGGCGTCGGGGACGCTCGTCCCGCTCCTCCTGCGCGGCGGCTTGCAGCAGGCCTGGTTCGGCCTCGGCGCGCTCTCCTGCCTGCTCACCGTCATCGGCTGGCGGGGCTGGCCGTCCGACGCTCCGGCGGCAGTTCGGCCGGTTGCCGGTGCCGAGCCGTCGCGCGCGCCAGGCCGGGCGGCGCTGCGGGCGCTCTACGCGGAATACGCGCTCAACGCGGCCGCGTGGGTGCCGCACATGCTCTTCCTCGTCGACCTCGTCGCGCGCGGCCTCGGGCAGGGCATCCAGGCCGGATCGCACTATTGGGTGCTGTTCGGGCTCGGCGCGACGGTCGGCCCGATCCTCGTCGGGCACCTCGCCGACCGGACCGGCTTCGGTCCCGCGCTCCGGCTCGCCTTCCTGGTCGAGGCCGGCGCGATCGCGATTCCGGCCCTCGGCCTCGGCCCGTCGTGGCTGATCCTGTCGAGCGTCGCGGTCGGCACCTTCGTCACCGGGACCGTGCCGCTCATGCTCGGCCGCATCGGCGAGCTCCTGCCCGGGGAGCCGGAGCGGCAGAAGGCGGCTTGGAGCGTCGCCACCGTGGCGTTCGCGCTGTTCCAGGCCGGCGCCGCCTACGGGCTGTCCTTCGTCTTTGCGCACACGGCGGGCAACTACACGCTGCTGTTCGCGCTCGGCACGTCCGCGATGGTGCTGGCGCTCGCCATCGACCTCGGCACGGCGCTGGCGACGCCGCGCCCCGCCTCCCCCGCCCGCCCCTGAGGCTGGCGCCCGAATCCGGCGGAGTTGAGCGTCCGTGCCGCATCGTAGCCGTGCCGAACGCGGGGCGAGCGGCGCCGCCGCACGATCTCGCGGCGATCGGTCAGCCCGAGGCTTCGTTCGCTCCCGGTTCGATCGACGGCGGGTCGGGCTCGCCGGCGGCCGCGATGGGCAGGCCGGTCGCGCCGGCCGCCGGCGCGGCGGCGAGGCTCGCCAGGTCCAGCCACGCCGCCATCAGGCGGAGCTCCCCAAGCAGCCGGTCCATGGTGCCGGGGGGCGCATCGGGCTCCAGGTGCACGCGCTGGACGACCAGCACGCCGATCCTGCGGTTCGCCTTCAGGTCGACGCGGGCGACGAGCGCGCCGTCCATCAGGAAGGGCAGGACGTAGTAGCCGTGCTCGCGCTGGTGAGCGGGCGTGTAGATCTCGAGCCGATAGCGGAAGCCGAACAGCCGCTCGGTCCGCGGCCGGTGCCAGATCAGCGGATCGAAGGGCGACAGGAGCGCGGCGCCGTCGAGCCGTCGGCCGAGCCGCGCCTCCCTGTGCCGGTAGGCCGGCTGCGGCCAGCCGCGGACCCGGGCCGGAACCAGCGTGCCGTCCTCGACCAGCTGCGCGATCGGCAGGTGCGCATCGGCGGGCGCGAGGCGATAATAGTCGCGCAGGTCCTGCGCCGTCGCGATGCCGAGCGCCCGCGCCGCGCGTGCGATCAGCTCCCGCCGCGCGTCGATGCCGCTCGGGGTCGGATGCGCGAGGACGGCGCGCGGAAGCACGCGGTCGGGCAGGTCGTAGACGCGCTCGAAGCTGCCGCGACGGTGCGTCGAGGCGACGAGGCCGGCCCAGAACAGCCATTCGAGCGCGTGCTTGGCCGCACTCCACACCCACATGCCCTGCGAGGCCCGGTTGCCCGCGACGTCGGAGGCGGCCAGCGGCCCCTCCGTCTCGATGCGGGCGAGGAGGGCTTCGGCTTCGCCGCGCCTGTCCCCGGCGAAGGGTTCGAGCCGCCGCCACAGGCCGCGGCCGGCGAGGGCCCGGGCCATGCGCCAGCGCAGCAGGGGGTGATGGTCGACCGGCAGGAGCGAGGCCTCGTGCCCCCAATATTCGAAGAACCGCTTCGGCCGGTCGGCCGCCAGGGCGTCGAGGAGCCCGCGCTCGTAGGGGCCCAGGCGCGAGAACAGCGGTAGGTACTGGGCCCGCACCAGCACGTTCACGCTGTCGATCTGAAGCAGGCCGAGCCGGCCGATCTCGTTGCGCATCCGCGCGGCGGAGACGGGTCCCGCGCGCCGGCCCGCGGCGAAGCCCTGGGCGACGAGGGCGATGCGACGGGCCTCGGAGGCGGAGAGGTCCGCCGTCAGGGCCGGCCTCCGGACAGGGGCGGCACGAGGCCCGGCAAGAGCCGCACGGAGTTCGGGAGCTGCGCCGCGTGCACTACGCGGCCTTCGGCGGCGACCCGTCGGCGCCGTTTTCGCCCTGCCGCGCGTGGACGAGGGTGCGGATCTGCTCGCGGACCTCCGGGGTGATCGGGTTGTAGACGATCATGCCGAGATCCGGTCTTCCGTCCACGGCGAAGGCCGAGAACTCCAGCTCGATCGGGCCCAGGACGGGGTGACGGAGCCGCTTGACCCCGTCTCCGTGGGCGTGGACGTCGTTCTCCCGCCACAGGGCGGCGAAGTCCGGGCTGGTGCGGCAGAGCTCGTCCACCAGCTCGCCGACCTCGGAGGCCGCGCCGGCCCGCACCGCGTCCGCCCGGAACGCGCCGACCACGAAGCGGGCGACGCTGTCCCAATCCTGCTGCGCCGTCCGCACCCGCGGGTCGCCGAACATGCGGCGCAGGATGTTGCGCTCGCCGGGCGGCAGCGGTTCCCAGTCGGTCATCACGACGGCGGCGGCGCGGTTCCAGGCGACGACATCCCAGGTCGCGGTCTTGATCAGGGCCGGGCTGACCTCGAGCGTGTCGAGCAACCGCTGGAGGCGCGGCGTGATCCCCTCCTGCGGCCGGTAACGGACCTCGGGCGGACGCCCCAGCGCCAGCATGAAGACGTGCTCGCGCTCGGGCTCGGTCAGCATCAGCCCGGCGGCGATGCGGTTCAGCACGTCCGCCGAGGGTGCGCCGCCACGCCCCTGCTCCAGCCAGGTGTACCAGGTCGCGCTGATGTTCGAGCGCTGGGCGACCTCCTCCCGGCGCAGGCCCGGCGTGCGACGGCGGCCCGAGAACCCGAGGGCGGCCGGATCGAGCTTGGTGCGCCGATCCCGCAGGTAGGCGCCCAGCGAGGGTTCGGAACGGGCGGGCATGGCGATCCTGTTGGGACGTATACCGGGATACGATCACGACTTTAACGGGATCGGCGGCGGGCCGACAAGGGGCGCTCTGATCACAGCGGAGTGCATCGCATGCGCATCTTCCTCACCGGCGCCACCGGCTTCATCGGCTCGGCCATCGTCCCGGAACTGCTCCGGTCCGGGCATCGGGTGCTCGGGTTGACCCGCTCGGAGGCCGGCGCCCGCAAGCTGATCGAGGTTGGGGTCGAGCCGCATCGCGGCACCCTCGACGACCCGGACAGCCTGCGCCGCGGCGCCGCGCAGGCCGACGGCGTGATCCACACCGCCTTCGACCACGACGACTTCACGAACTTCGTCGCCAATTGCGACAAGGACCGGCGGGCGATCGAGGCCCTGGGGGCCGCCCTCGCCGGCTCGGATCGGCCGCTGCTCATCACCTCCGGTGCGGGAATCGGGAGCCCCGACGGCGGCGGCCCGGCCCGGGAGGACGTCTTCGACCGCGCGCACCCGAACCCGCGCATCGCCTCCGAGCTCGCCGGGGCCGCGCTGCTGGAGGCGGGGGTGAACGTGTCGGTGGTGCGGCTTCCGCAGGTGCACGACACGGTCAAGCAGGGGCTGATCACCTACCTGATCGACCTCGCCCGGCGGACCGGCGTCTCGGCCTATGTCGGCGACGGCGCCAACCGCTGGGCGGCGGCGCCGGTCCTCGACGTCGCCCGGCTCTACGCGCTCGCCTTCGCGCGGCGGGAGGCGGGCGCCCGCTACCACGCGGTCGCCGAGGAGGGCGTCGCCGCCCGCGACATCGCGCAGACCATCGGCCGCGGCCTGAAGCTGCCGGCGGTCGCCCTCGCGCCGGAAGACGCCGCCGCGCATTTCGGGTGGCTCGCCGCGTTCGTCGGCCTCGACATGCCGGCCTCCAGCGCGCTGACGCGGGCCCGGCTCGGCTGGCACCCGACCGGCCGGGGCCTGATCGAGGACTTGGAGCGGATGGACTATTCCCGGCCGCCCGCCTGAGGCGCCCGAGGCCTCCGCCCGTCAGGACGACAGCGTGCGCAGCTCCCCGCGGGCGATGCCGAGCGGCGTCCGCACGAGCAGCCACAGGATGACGGGGGGGGGGCAGCGTCAGGAGCACGAGGGCGGCGGCGTCGGTCGGGAGCCCGGAGCCCGGTCGACACGGCCTCGGAGGATGGCGCGATCGCCGCGTCCCGGACGACCTCCGGCATCGACGGTCTCCCCTCGCGCTCACGCGCGCCGCACCCGCGATTCACCAGGGCTGCCGGAAAAGGCGCGCGAAACCGGCCTGCGCGCAAGGTCGGCGACCGGCAGGGCGCGGATGCGCTGCCCGGTCAGCGCCGCGATCACGTTGAGCACGGCGGGGGCAGCCCGGGCGCGCCGACGCCGCCCGTCGGCGCGCCGCTCTCGACGATGCGCACGTGCACTGCCGGCCTGTGCTCGCGGCGGATCGGGTCGGTGTGGTCGTTCCGCGACTGCCGGGCGCCGTCGCGGTAGACGATCTGCTCGAACAGCCCCGAGGACAGGTCGAGCGCCGCCGGCCCCTGGGCCTGCGCGTTTCGTTTGCGAAACCCCGCCGGTCACCTACACTCCGATCCGAGGCGTACGAGCCCCGGGCCGGAGTTTCCATGACGCGTATGGTCGAGCGGGGCGGCTTCGAGCGGAAGGCGGGCGAGCGCGCCGACGCGTCGGCGGTCGAGACGCGGCGCGGGGCGATCGTCGCCGCGGTGCGCCAGCGCGGCTTCGTGACGATCGAGGCCCTGGCGAGCCAGTTCGGCGTGACCGTGCAGACGATCCGGCGCGACCTCAACGAGCTCAGCGCGGAGGGGCGGCTCGAGCGCTACCGGGGCGGCGGCGGCCTGCCGTCCAGCGTCGAGAACATCGACTACGCCGACCGCCGCACCACGCTGCTGTCCGAGAAGACCCGGATCGGCCGGCTGGCGGCCGGCCGCATCCCGTCGCACTGCTCGGTGTTCCTCAACATCGGCACCACGCCGGAGGCGGTGGCGCGCGAGCTCGTCCGCCACGACGACCTCAGCATCATCACCAACAACCTCAACGTGGCGGTCGGGCTGGCGGAGGCGACCGACTTCCGCATCGTCGTGGCGGGCGGCACGATCCGCAACCGCGACGGCGCCGTCCTGGGGCAGCTCACCTGCGACACCCTCAGCCAGTTCCGGGTCGACGTGGCGGTCATCGGCATCAGCGGGATCGACGCCGACGGCGCCCTGCTCGACTACGATTACGAGGAGGTGCGGGCGACGCAGACCATCCTGGCGCATGCGCGCCAGACCTTCCTCGTGGCCGATCACACCAAGTTCACCCGCCGCCCGATGGTCGAGGTCGGGCGGCTGGAGCAGATCGACACCTTCTTCACCGACCGCGTCCCGCCGCCCGAGATCGTCGCCCTGATGGAACGCCACGGCGTCGCCCTCGCGGTGGCCGACCAAGACGAGCCGTAGCGAACATCGAAATTTTCGCTTGCGAAAATCCTAAGATAAGGCAATATTCTGCCGACCCGGGCATCGGCCGGGGCGGGAGGCGACTCATGACGACGGTCTCGAACGTGCGGGCGCTGGGCGCCCCCTACGACCTGCTTGTCATCGGCGGCGGCATCAACGGCACCGGCATCGCCCGCGACGCGGCCGGGCGTGGCCTCTCCGTGCTGCTGTGCGAGCGCGGAGACCTCGCGGAATTCACCTCGTCCTCGAGCACCAAGCTGATCCACGGCGGCCTGCGCTACCTCGAATACTACGAGTTCCGCCTGGTGCGGGAGGCTCTGGCCGAGCGCGAGCGCCTGCTGCGGCAGGCGCCGCACATCATCTGGCCGCTCCGCTTCGTGCTGCCGCACGACGCGGGCCTGCGCCCGGCCTGGATGCTGCGGGCCGGCCTGTTCCTGTACGACCACCTCGCCCGGCTGCGCACCCTGCCCGGCTCTAAGACGGTTCGCTTGCGAACATCGCCGGTGGGCGCACCGCTTCAGGACCGGCTCACGAAGGGGTTCGTCTATTCCGACTGCTGGGTGGAGGACAGCCGCCTCGTGGTTCTGAACGCCATGGATGCGCGGGCCCGCGGCGCCGAGATCCGCACCCGCACCGGCGTCGAGTCGGCGCGCCGGGTCGACGGGACGTGGACGGCGACCCTGCGCGACGCCGTCACCGGGCGCACCGAGACCGTCCGGGCGAAGGCGGTGGTGAACGCCGCCGGCCCCTGGGTGAGCGCGACGCTCGGCGGAACGCTCGGCGTGAACAGCCGCGCGGCGGTGCGGCTGATCAAGGGCAGCCACATCGTGGTCGCCAAGCTCTACGAGGGCGATCAGGCCTACATCCTGCAGCAGCCCGACAAGCGCATCATCTTCGCAATCCCCTACGAGCGCGACTTCACGCTGATCGGCACCACCGACGTCCCCTACGCGGACGAGCCCGGCCCGGTGCGGATCTCAAAGGACGAGACGCGCTACCTCTGCGACTGCATCAACCGCTCGTTCGCCAAGGCGATCGGGCCGCAGGACGTGGTCTGGAGCTATTCGGGGGTGCGCCCGCTCTACGACGACGCCGCCGCCAACGCCTCGGCGGTGACCCGCGACTACGTGCTCGACGTCGACGATGCCGGCGGGCAGGCGCCGGCGCTCTCGGTGTTCGGGGGCAAGATCACCACCTACCGCCGTCTCGCCGAGCACGCGATCGAGAAGATCGCGTCCCACTTCCCCGGCCTGAAGCCGGCCTGGACGGGCGAGGCGACCCTGCCCGGCGGAGCGATGCCGGAGGCGGATTTCGACGCCTTCCTCGCCGCCTTCGCCCGCGAGGCGCCGTTCCTGCCGGCCGAGACCGCCCGGCGGCTCGCCCGCGCCTACGGCACCGAGGCGCGGGCCATCGTCAAGGGCGCGCGCAGCCTGGCCGACCTCGGCGAGGCGTTCGAGGGCGGCCTGAGCGCGGCGGAGGTCGACTACCTCGTCCGCTCGGAATGGGTCCGCACGGCGGAGGACATCCTGTGGCGGCGCTCGAAGCTCGGCCTGCGCACCAGCCCGGACGGGGCCGCGCGGCTCGCCGCCTACCTGACGCGAAAGGCGGAAGCCGCCTGAATCAAGGTGCGCGGCGCGGAACCGGCGCGAAGACCGGTCCGCGGGAGACGATCGACCCACGGTCCGCAAGGGAGGAAGACAGCCATGTCGCAGTATGTCGGCGCCATCGACCAGGGCACCACCAGCAGCCGCTTCATCGTGTTCGACCGCGAGGGGCGCATCATCGTCTGCAAGCAGCGCGAGCACGCGCAGATCTATCCGCGGCCCGGCCATGTCGAGCACGATCCGATGGAGATCTGGCGCAACACCCAAGGCGTGATGCAGGACGCCCTCGACGGCGCCGGGCTGACGCCGAAGGACCTCCTGTCGATCGGCATCACCAACCAGCGCGAGACCACGCTGATCTGGGACAAGCGCACCGGCCAACCGCTCCACAACGCCCTGGTCTGGCAGGACACCCGCAACGACCGCCTCGTCACCGAATATGCCCGCGACGGCGGGCGCGACCGCTTCCGCGCGCTCACCGGCCTGCCGCTGGCGAGCTACTTCTCCGGGCTGAAGCTGCGCTGGCTCCTCGACCACGTCGCGGGCGCGCGGGAGAAGGCGGAAGCCGGCGACGTGCTGTTCGGCAACATCGACACCTGGCTCGTCTGGAACCTGACGGGCGGCCCGGACGGCGGCCTCCACCTCACCGACGTGACCAATGCCAGCCGCACCCAGCTGATGTCCCTCGAGACTCTGGCCTGGGACGACGGCATGCTCTCGGCCTTCGGCATCCCGCGGGCGATGCTGCCCGAGATCGTCTCCTCCTCGCAGGTCTACGGCGAGACGCAGGTGCCGTTTTCCGGCGTGCCGATCGCCGGCATCCTCGGCGACCAGCAGGCGGCCCTGTTCGGCCAGGCCTGCTTCCAGCCGGGCGAGGCCAAGAACACCTACGGCACCGGCTGCTTCGCACTGATGAACACCGGCGAGACGCCCGTACCCTCCACCTGCGGCCTCGTCACAACGCTCGGGTACAAGCTCGACGGCAAGCCGGCGGTCTACGCGCTCGAGGGCTCGATCGCGATCACCGGCGCCCTGGTGCAGTGGCTGCGCGACAACCTGCACATGATCCAGGACAGCGCTGAGGTCGAGAGCCTCGCCACCACGGTCGCGGACAACGGCGGCGTCTACTTCGTGCCCGCCTTCTCGGGCCTCTACGCGCCGCACTGGAACGAGGGCGCCCGTGGCCTGATCATCGGCCTGACCCGCTACGCCAACCGCGGCCACATCGCCCGCGCCTGCCTGGAGGCGACCGCCTTCCAGACGCACGAGGTGCTGGAGGCGATGGAGAAGGATTCCGGCATCCCCGTGCGCGAGCTGCGCTCGGACGGCGGCATGGTCGCCAACGTCACCCTGATGCAGTTCCAGGCCGACATCCTCGACGTGCCGGTGGTGCGCCCGCGGGTCACCGAGACCACGGCACTCGGCGCCGCCTACGCGGCGGGCCTCGCCACCGGCTACTGGCGGAGCACCGACGACCTCGTGCGCAACTGGGGCGTCGACCGGCGCTGGGTGCCGAACATGGACGCGGGCGAGCGCCGGCGCATCACCGCCGCCTGGGGCCGCGCCGTGAAGCGCGCCTTCGACTGGGACGAGCAGGAGGATTGAGGCCGCCGCCTCGACCGCTTCCCATCCCGGACACTCTCGGAGGACATCCCATGACGTCGCCGTTCCTGGGCGAGCTTCTCGGCACGATGGTGCTGATCATCCTCGGCAACGGGGTCGTTGCCGGCGCGATGCTGCGCGGCTCCAAGGCTGAGGGCGCGGGCTGGATCGCGATCACCGCCGGCTGGGCCTTCGCGGTGCTGGCCGGCATCTTCGTCGCGACCGCGACGGGCAGCCCCGACGCGCACATCAACCCGGCGGTGACGATCGCCGGTGCGATCACGTCCGGGAATCCGAGCAAGCTCCTGGTCTACGTGCCCGCGCAGATGATCGGCGCCTTCCTCGGCGCGACCGTGGTCTGGCTGCACTACCTGCCGCACTGGGCCGTCACCGAGGATCAGGGCCTGAAGCGGGCCTGCTTCTGCACCGATCCGGCGATCCGGCAATCGGCCGCGAACTGGACGAGCGAGATCATCGGCACCTTCCTGCTGATCCTGATCGTCAGCGCCCTGCTGTCGCGGACAGTGGGGGCTTCCGGCAACATCCCGACGGGGCTGGCGCCCTACCTCGTCGGCATGGTGGTCTGGGGGATCGGCCTCTCGCTCGGCGGCACCACCGGCTACGCGATCAACCCGGCCCGCGATCTCGGGCCGCGCCTCGCCCATGCGGTGCTGCCGATCGCCGGCAAGGGGCACTCGGATTGGGGCTACGCCCTGATCCCGGTCGCCGGCCCGGCGATCGGTGCGGTGCTCGCGGCGCTCGCGATCCTGCTGATCGGCGTCTGAGGGCCGGCGCCTATTCCACCGTCACCGATTTGGCGAGGTTTCTCGGCTGGTCGACGTCCTTACCCATGACGACGGCGGTATGGTAGGCGACGAGCTGGATCGGCACCGCGTAGACGATCGGCGCCACCGTCGGGTCGAGGTCGGGCATCGTCACCGTGGCCAGGGTGTCGAGCCCGTGCTCGGCCGCGCCCTTGGCGTCGCCGATCAGCACGATGCGCCCGCCGCGGGCGGCGACCTCCTGCATGTTCGACACGGTCTTCTCGAACACCGCGTCGTGGGGGGCGATCACGATCACCGGCACGCTCTCGTCGATCAGCGCGATCGGCCCGTGCTTGAGCTCGCCCGCCGCATAGCCTTCGGCGTGGATGTAGCTGATCTCCTTCAGCTTCAGCGCGCCCTCCATCGCCATCGGGTAGCTCGTCCCGCGGCCGAGGTAGAGCACGTCGCGCGCCTTGGCGATCTCGCGGGCCAGCCCCTCGATCTCGTTCTCGCGGGCGAGCGCGTCGGCCATCAGGCCGGGTACGGTGATCAGCGCGTCGACGAGGCGGCGCTCCTCGGCCGCATCGATCGTGCCGCGCGCCCGCCCCGCGGCGATGGCCAGGCACAGCAGCACCGTGAGCTGGCACGAGAACGCCTTGGTCGAGGCCACGCCGATTTCGGGGCCGGCGAGCGTCGGCAGCACCACGGAGGATTCCCGCGCGATGGTCGAGGTCGGCACGTTGACGACGCAGACGCTGTGCTGGCCCTGGGACTTCGCGTAGCGCAGGGAGGCCAGGGTGTCGGCGGTCTCGCCCGATTGCGAGATGACGAGGGTCAGCCCGTCCCGCTCCAGCGGCGCCTCGCGGTAGCGCGCCTCGGAGGCCACGTCGATCTCGACCGGCAGCCGCGCGATCTGCTCGAACCAGTAGCGGGCGACGAGCCCGGCATAGAAGGCGGTGCCGCAGGCGGTGATGTTGAGGCGCGACAGCTTGGCGAAGTCGAACGGCAGCGGCTCGGGCAGCGCGACGCGGCCCTGGGCGAGGTCGACGTAGTGAGAGAGCGTGCGGCCGACGACTTCCGGCTGCTCGTGAATCTCCTTGGCCATGAAGTGGCGATGGTTGCCCTTGTCGATCCGGTAGGCCTGGGTCGCGATGGTCTGGCGCGGGCGCTGGACCACCGTGCCGTGGATGTCACGGATCTCGGCGCCGGCGCGCGACAGGATCGCCCAGTCGCCCTCTTCCAGGTAGGTGAGCGCGTCGGTGAACGGCGCCAAAGCCAGCGCGTCCGAGCCGAGATAGGTCTCGCCCTGGCCGAAGCCGATGGCGAGCGGCGCGCCGTGGCGGGCGCCGATCAGCAGGTCGTCGTGACCGGAGAACAGGAAGCCTAGCGCGAAGGCGCCGCGCAGGCGCGGCAGGCAGGCGGCGACCGCCTCGACCGGCCCGAGGCCCTGGTCCATGGCGTGGCTGACGAGCTGGGCCACCACCTCGGTGTCGGTCTCGCTCTCGAAGCGGACGCCCGTGGCCTCGAGCTCCTGCTTGAGCGCGCGGAAGTTCTCGATGATGCCGTTGTGCACGACCGCGAGCCGCGCGGTGGCGTGGGGGTGGGCGTTGGTCTCGTTCGGCCGCCCGTGCGTCGCCCAGCGGGTGTGGCCGATGCCGATCGCGCCCGCCAGCGGCTCCTCGCGCAGGCGCGCCTCGAGGTTGACGAGCTTGCCCGACGCCCGCCTGCGCGCCAGGCGGCCCTGCTCCAGCGTGGCGATGCCGGCCGAGTCGTAGCCGCGGTATTCCAGGCGCCGCAACGCCTCGATCAGCGGACCGGCCACTGCCCCGTTACCGACGATGCCGACGATGCCGCACATGCTGGGTTGTCTTTCGTATCGCCCGGTGGACCGGCGGCTTGTACCGGATCGGCGCGGCGCGAGGCCAGCCCTCGGTGGCTACGCAGGGCGGGCATCAGGAATCGGGCCGGTGCCAGCCGAGAGATGAGGGACCGGCGCGGCGTTTTGAAGAGGATCAGGATTTCCCCGCGCGCGCCGCCTTCTGCGCCCGCAACGCCGCCCGCTTCGTCTCGGCCCAGCCCGGCTTCGTCGCCTGGCGCCCGCGGGCGACGGCGAGCGCCCCCTCGGGCACGTCGTCGGTGATCACCGAGCCGGAGGCGACGAAGGCGCCGGCCCCGACCGTGAC
>NZ_JAKSYF010000096.1:0-324 GCF_022829745.1 Methylobacterium sp. E-016 | reverse complement strand
GCGGGCCGGCGGAGGGGCTGATGCGACCTGGCCAGTCCCGGGGGTGCGCGCTCCGGGACGTGATGACCTCGCGGGGCTGCGCATCCGGCATGGGCGCAACTAGCCGGTGTCGGGAACGATCCGGTTTTCGACCCTCCCCTGCGTGGGACGGGGGCCGGTGCGCGACCCGGGCAGGCTCGAGGGCGACCCCCCGCTCGACGAGCTGTACACGCGGCGGTCGAATCGGACCGTTCGGCCGGCGCGCCGCGCAGCCCGTGAAGGGGGCTACCCTCCCCCGCAGAGGGGGGAGGGAAGACGCGTGTTGCGGCTAGGACCATCCTTACG